>NZ_QKOB01000010.1 GCF_003226535.1 Meiothermus sp. Pnk-1
ATCATCAGCCGCTGGATCTGTTTGCCAAACTCAATCACCAGCAACTCCTGCTCGGCTATATTCTTCCCCTCTCCCAGCCGCTCGTACTCATCCACCAACTGATGCATCCGTTCCCGTATTTCGCTCATTCCAACAGTTTAGGCTGTTTGCCTATTTTCAGGACACACCCGATACAATACCGATGATGGACCGCTATCGCACGCTCGAGGGTCTTCTCGTAGGACGCAAGCCGCTGCCTGGCGGGGACGTGATCCTCTCTTTTGTGACCCCCGAAGGGGCCATGCAGGCCGTGGCCCGCAAGGCCATGCGGCCTACCGGGCGCAGCGGGCGGCTCTCCCTATTCCATCACCTGCGTTTTCAGGTTTACCAGAAACCCGGCAATGACCTGCCCACGCTCACTCAAGCCGAGCTGGTGGGGCGGTTGGAGGGCTTGGAGCTTCCGCCTCGTTTCGCTTACGCCTCATACCTGGGCGAGTTGGCTTTCCGGCTGGCTTCGCCGGAGGTGGCGAGCCGGATCTGGCCAATCCTCGTCTCGGGTTTGCGCGGTATCGCCAAACACCCCAACTCCAAGATCGCCCTGGTCTGGGCAGGGTGGCGGGTGCTGCGAGCGGCTGGGTTGCAGCCCAACCTGACCGGAGGAGGCGCCAGCCTCGAGGAAGGTTCTCTCACCGAGGAAGACCGGGGGGTGTTTCTGGGGCCTGAGGGCGTGCAGGCCTTGCGGGCGGTTCTGTTTCTGCCGGGTTCGGAAGCGGTAGAGGCGCTCGAGGGGGCCCCTCTCGAGCGGCTACTCCGAGCCCTCCGGGTGCATGCCGACCACACCGTGGGGACGCTGAACTCAGCGGCACTGCTCTGAGAGCATGATCCACCGCGTTTTGCGCGCGGCGTGTCGAGTTGCCAGCGCCCGGCCATCCAACTGGCCTCTCGGCCACGTATGGCCATATAGCCAATGGATCCGGTGGGTTCTTATTTTCCTCACTATTATCTAAACCTTTTGGTTTACAAAATGGCCGAATTGTGATATCTTTTACCTAGGAGGGATAAGCATGTCTACCAGCGTCCTAGACACCATGAGCTACCGTGCGGGTGAGATCATCCTGTACCCGGGCGTACCCGGTCCCAAGGATCAACTCTACCGGGTACGCTCGGGGCTGGTGCGCCTCCAGAGCGTGGATGAAGAAGGCAACGCGCTCACCCTACGCTTTGTGCGTCCTGGCGAGTTTTTCGGAGAGGAGGTCCTCTCCGGCACCGAGCGGGCCTACTTTGCCGAAGCCGCCACCGACACCCGAATCGACGCCCTCTCTCCTGCACTTCTCACCTCCGAGGAAACCCAGCAGCTCACCGTACACCTGGTCATGGCCCTAGCCCAAACCTACAAGACCATCCAGCGCCTGACCGGTCAGCGCCTTAAGAACCGCATCGCCGCGGCTTTGCTCGAGCTTTCCCAGACCCCCGCTGCCTTCAAAGAGCCGGGCGGCCGCATGGGAGTACGCGCCACCCACGATGAGATCGCCTCGGCAGTCGGCTCAGTGCGCGAGACCGTTACCAAGGTCATCGGGGAGCTTTCCCGCGAGGGGTACATTCGCAGCGGCTATGGCAAATTGGTGCTCCAAGACCTGGAAGGCCTAGAGGATCTGGCGGGGCAGGCTGCCTGAACGGGCAAGGCTCGCTTTAGCAACCGCCACAAGGCTCGCTTTAGCGACCGCCACGTGGCTTTCAGCCCCTCGAGCTAGCGCTCGAGGGTTTTTGTATGTATCCACATGGCCGGATGGGAGCCCGTCCAGTCGGCTCTTGCGCGAGATGGGCATGGCGCGGCGCTTACGCCCGGCTTCCGGCTAAAAGGGCAGGGCGGCGGTTGGCTTTATATTGGCGGTATGAACCTTGACCA
Organism: Meiothermus sp. Pnk-1; assembly: GCF_003226535.1. Classification (NCBI taxonomy): domain Bacteria; kingdom Thermotogati; phylum Deinococcota; class Deinococci; order Thermales; family Thermaceae; genus Meiothermus; species Meiothermus sp. Pnk-1. The sequence goes on from NZ_QKOB01000010.1 coordinate 1,886, forward strand.
TTATCCCTACTCCTCGCGCCGTCACGTGATCCTGGGCAAGCGCGGTGCGGTCGCGACCAGCCAGAACTTGGCGGCGATGGCGGGTATGGAGATGCTCCTGGCGGGAGGCAATGCGGCAGATGCCGCCATCGCGATGGCAATTGCGCTCACGGTGGTCGAACCCACCTCCAACGGCATTGGCTCGGACGCCTTTGCCCTGATCTGGGACGGTAAGCTGCACGGGCTAAACGCCTCGGGAAAGAGCGCTTTGCATCAGCCCCTGGCGGTGTTTGCCGGAATGAGCGCGGTGCCCGCCCGGGGCTGGCTGCCGGTGACGGTCTCTGGGGCCCCTGCGGCCTGGCGAGTGGTGCACGATAGGTTTGGCAAGCTGCCTTTTGAAAGACTTTTTGCCCCGGCGATTCGTTACGCGGAGGAGGGCTTCCCGGTTTCGAGCGAGACCGCCAGGGGTTGGAGCCGTGCGGCAGACGTATTTTTGGCGTTGGAGGGGCCAGCCCACCGGGCTTTCAAGGAGACGTTCTTTCCCGGGAACAAAGCCCCAAAAACCGGCGAGATCTTCCGTAGCCCGGCCCATGCCGCCACTTTGCGCGAGCTGGCCGAGACCGGCTGTGAGAGCTTCTACACCGGCCGCTTGGCGGGGCTCATCGCCGACTTCGCTGGCGACACCGGGGGCTACCTAACCCGTGAAGATTACGCCGCGTATCACCCTGAGTGGGTGGAACCCATCGGGGTGGAGTACAAGGGCACCACCCTTTGGGAGATTCCCCCCAACACCCAGGGCATCGCCGCGCTGATGGCCCTGAAAATCCTCGAGCCCATGGACCTAGCCCGTCATCCCCGCGAGTCTGCCGAGTCCTTCCACCTTCAGCTCGAGGCGATGAAGCTGGCCTTTGTGGAGGTGCAAAAGCACGTAGGCGATCCCCGGTATATGCGGCTCTCAAGCGCCGATTTGCTGGATCCAAACTACCTGGCCTCCCGCCGAAACCTAATCCTTGAAACTGCCTCCACCCCTGAAGCCAGCCTTCCTAGGGGCGGCACGGTCTATCTGTGCGCCAATGACGGGGAGCTGATGGTGAGCTTTATCCAGTCTAACTACATGGGTTTCGGGGCCGGGGTGGTAGTCCCGGGCACTGGCATCTCGCTGCAAAACCGGGGGGCGGGATTTACCCTCGAGCCGGGGCACCCCAACCAGTATGCCCCCGCTAAGCGGCCCTTCCACACCATCATTCCGGGCTTCTTAACCCAAGGCGGCAGACCTTTGGGTCCTTTCGGGGTGATGGGCGGGCACATGCAGCCGCAGGGCCACCTGCAAATGGTGGTGAACCTGGTCGACTACGGCCTCAACCCGCAGGCCGCGCTCGATGCCCCCCGCTGGCAATGGGTGAAGGGGAGGCAAGTAGACGTAGAGCAGGGGGTCCCCGAGCACGTGGTGCAGGGGTTGCTGGCCAGAGGGCACCAGGTCAGCGTAAGCCCCCACGCCGGGTACTTTGGACGGGGGCAGATGGCGCTCAAGGTAGGGGAGACGCTGGTGGCCGCGACCGAACCCCGGGCGGACGGGTTGGCGCTGGCCTGGTGAGGCGTCGCGAATCCTTGGTCCCGAACCAGTCGAGGTTGGAGCGAGCGCGGCGCTGCTATGTACGCAAAATGCTATTAAGTCCCAGACGGTCGTCTAGAGAAGGTAATGGACCATCCCCTCGCTTTCTTGGGTATGGATGTCGCCTTGCAAATGAAGGTACTCCAGGTGGGCCAGGGTCTCGGCCCAGGCGAAGCGGCGCTGGGCCACGCTGAGCTCTCCGGGGAAGAGCTTTAGGGAGAGCTCCCAGCAGGTTTGAGGCCGCCCGTTCATCAGCTTCAGCAGCTGGTCCAGGCGCTCTTGGTGATGGGCGGCCAGCTCCTCGATGCGGCCCCTGAAGTTTTTCAGGGGGCGGTAGTGGCCGGGCAGGGCCAGCGAGACCTCGAGCCCCTTGGCCCGCTCCAGCGACTCGAGGTAGAGCCCCAGCGGGTTGGGGTAGGAGTAGGCCCATCGGCCGATGTTGGGAGAGATGCGCTCGAGCACGTGGTCTCCGGCCAGCAGCACCCCGTCGCTCTCGCGCAGCAGCATGGCGTGCCCGTCGGCGTGTCCGGGGGTCCAGACCGCCCGCCAGCGCTCGCCGGCGAGCTCGAGCACCTCCCCATCGCGGAAGGTTTGGGGGGTTCGGGGTGGATGCACCCGGCGGTGGGTCTTCTCCATCTCGCGTCCCAGGTCGCTCAGGGTCTCCTCGGGGACGCCGTGCCGACGGAACAGCTCCAGGCCCTCGGGGGCCATCCTCTCGGGTTCGCTCCAGAAGGGGTGGCCGCGCTCGAGCTCCACGTCCAGCAGATACACCGGCACCCCCTCGGCCTCGATTAGCCCGGCCAGGCCGTAGTGGTCGGGGTGGTGGTGGGTCAGCACCAGACGGTCCAGGTCGGCGAACTTCAGCCCATGCCGGGCTAAGCCGGCCTCGAGGGCGCCCCTGGCCTCGGGGGTATCGAGCGCGCAGTCTACCAGCACCGCGCCGTCGCCCAGCAGCAAGTAGCAGTTGACGTATTGGAAGGGATAGGGGATAGGAACCGGGACAACCTCGATGCCGGAGGCGGTACTCATGGCCTCACTATACTCCTGGTTTGACTCGGTACAGAAATATGGCTCGAGGTCGTATGGGTTGGGTCGTACGCCTTGACCCTCGACGAACTACGGGCCACGAGCTGGCGGCTGGCCCCCTACCGCCGCATCCTCATCCACGGCGGGCCCGAAGGATGGTATGCTGGAGTCCCGTGAAAAGATGGCTGTTCGGCCTCAGCGCCGCCGGGAGGCGCGAGGCGGCTCAGCTTTTGTTTGGAGGAGAGCAGGATGAAATACATATTTGTCACGGGCGGTGTGGTGAGCAGTTTGGGCAAGGGCATCCTGACCTCCTCGCTGGGCGCGATTTTGCGGGCTAGGGGCTATCGGGTCACGGCCATCAAGATTGACCCTTACGTCAACGTGGACGCGGGAACCATGCGGCCTTATGAGCACGGGGAGGTCTTCGTGACCGGCGACGGGGCCGAGACCGACCTCGACATCGGCCACTACGAGCGCTTTTTGGATGTAGACCTGGCCCGTGGCAACAACCTCACCACCGGCCAGGTTTACCTCTCGGTGATCCAGAAGGAGCGCCGGGGCGAGTACCTCTCCCAGACGGTCCAGGTGATCCCCCACATCACCGACGAAATCAAGGACCGCATCCGCCGGGTGGCCAAGGAGCAGGAGGCCGAGATCGCGGTGGTGGAGGTGGGGGGCACGGTGGGCGACATCGAGAGCCTGCCCTTCCTCGAGGCCATTCGCCAGTTCCAGTTCGACGAGGCCGACGGCGACGTGATGTACATCCACCTCACGCTGGTGCCCTACCTGCCCACTTCCGAGGAGTTCAAGACCAAGCCCACCCAGCACTCGGTCTCGGCGCTGCGGGGTTTGGGCATCCAGGCCGACGCGGTGGTGCTGCGCTCGGACAAGCTGGTGCCCGAGGAGGTGCGCAAGAAGGTGGCCCTCTTCGCCAACCTGCGCCCCAGCGAGGTCTTCTCCAGCCCCACCGTGGAGTTCCTCTATGAGATGCCGCTGGTGCTCGAGGAGCAGGGCCTGGGCCGGATCGTGGAGAAGAAGCTGGGCTTGGAGCCCATCCAGCCCAACCTCAGCTTCTGGCAGGGCGCGGTGCGCAAGCTCAAGCACCCCTCGGCCGAGGTCACGGTGGCCTTCGTGGGCAAGTACGTCAAGATGCCCGATGCCTACCTCTCTATCCTCGAGGGCTTCCGCCACGCGGGGATCGCCAACGACGCCCGGGTGAACGTGCAGTGGGTCAACGCCGAGGAGGTCACCAGCCTCGAGCAGGCCGCCGAGGCCCTGCGTGGGGTGGATGGGGTGCTGGTGGGGCCGGGCTTCGGCATCCGCGGCATCGAGGGCAAGATCCTGTGCGCCCGCTACGCCCGTGAGAACCGCATCCCCTACTTCGGCATCTGCCTGGGGTTGCAGGTCGCGGTGATCGAGTTCGCCCGTAACGTGCTGGGCCTGGAGGGGGCCAACTCCACCGAGTTCGACCCCTACACCCCCCACCCCGTCATCGACCTGATGCCCGAGCAGCTCGAGGTCGAAGGGTTGGGCGGCACCATGCGGCTGGGCAACTGGCCCATGCGCATCCACCCCGGAACCATCCTGCACCGGCTCTACGGCAAGGACCTGGCCTACGAGCGCCACCGCCACCGCTACGAGGTCAACCCCGCCTACGTGCAGCAGCTTATCGAGGGGGGCCTCGCCGTCTCGGCGGTCACGCCGGGGATGCACGGGCGCGGCGAGGGCCTGGTAGAGGCCATCGAACTGCCCGATCACCCCTTTTTCGTCGGCCTGCAATCCCATCCCGAGCTCGCCAGCCGCCCCATGCGGGTCTCGCCCCCGTTCCATGGTTTTATTGCAGCAGCGCTCGAGCGCAAGGGCCAGACCAAGGACCTGGCGCAGCGGCTATTTCCGGAGGCTACGCAGCGGGCTTGATAGCACAGCGATCCGGATGGGCTAGCGGGAATGCCCCGATGCCGGGGAAGCGGTTGCTTTGCCTGAGGCGCTTCTTTCGCCGCGAAGCGGGGTGCGGTGTATGCCGCCGGGCGATGCCCGTACCAAGCCTGACACGGCCCCACCTGGCGCCGCGCCACAAGGCTCGCTTCAGCGACCGCCACGGCGCGGCGACGGGGAGGATGTCAGTCAGATGTACCAGTTGACAAAGGCGCGGGCGGTGCGGCCGGAGAAGCCCCGGCCCTCCTGGGCGAAGCGCAGGGCGGCCTGGGTGTCTTCTTCCTCGAGCGCTCTCCCCAGCAGATGGGCGACCGCTTCGAGATAGAGTTTTTTGTCGAAAGGGGGAAAGGTCAGCACCAAGCCGAAGCGGTCGGCTAGGGCTAGCTTGTCCTGCAAGGTGTCCCAGGCTGAGGGCTCGGAGCCGGGTTCAGGGCGGTCGGCCCATCCCTCGGCCACCAGGTTGCGCCGGTTGGAGGTGGCGATCACCAATACGTTAGGCGGCTTGGCATACACGGCTCCCTCCAAAAGCGCCTTGAGTCGGTGAAAGCGGTGATCCTCGGCGGGGAAGGCCAAGTCGTCGAGGTAGAGCACGAACTTTTGTGGCAACACCCGCAGTTGCTCGAGCAACTCTGGCAAGCGCTCGAGCCCCTCGGCCAGCACCTCCACCAGCCGCAGCCCTTGCGCAGCATAGTGGGTGCGCAAGGCCTTCACCGAGGTGGACTTGCCGCTGCCCCGCGCCCCGTAAAGCAGCGTCGGGAGCGCCGGCTCACCGCGCAGGAAGCGCTCCACGTTACGGCGCAAGAGCCCTAGCTGTCGTTCGAAGCCCACCAGTTCCTCAAAGCCGACCGGGTCAGGGTGGGCGACCGGCTGTAGCTGGGTGTCGTAGAAGAAGGCGGTGTGGTTGGCGAAAGGGGCGTAGCCGTGGATCTGGTACAGCCGCTGTAGGGCATTGGGATCGAGGCTTTCCAGCGCCTCGAGGGCGGATTGTTCGGCAGGGTGAGGGGCTCGAGTCCCTAAGTCGGCGATGGGATGCTGCGCCCGCAGCCGATTGCGTTCGATGTCAAGGGCATAGAGGGCTTGCCGGGCGAGTTCGGTCAGCCCAGGGGTCAGCTCGGGGCCTCCCTGGAGGATTTTCCGCGCCAGGGTATCGGCTTCTAACAACCATTGAGCCATCAGCCAGCCCCAGGGCTCACCCGCTGGGAGGTCACGATAGAGGAGGGCCTGATAAGGGAGGGTTGGCAGGGCTGGGAATAGATCGCGCATAACCTCAGTCTAAGCGTCAGGCCAAGGAGGCTGGATTTTCAGAGAATCTATCCCTGGTCTGGCACCAGGCCTGACCTACCGCGCTTGGCGTTTTGGGTGCGATGTCTGGCTTGCCTCCCACAAGCTTGATCGGGGCCTTCGGGCCACCGGGATAAAGCACCGACGCTTTGGGGGAGAGGTTAGGCGCTTATCCGTCCAGCAGAAAAACCTCACCCAAAATTGTAAGGGCTCCCATGTGCGCGCCAGCTTTCTGACCCACCCCCGTAACCACTTTTGGACTTGGTTAAACCACCTGACTGTGTGCACCTGACGCCTTTTTGGTGGGGTGGGCCACATTTGGGGCGAAGCCGGATTTTTGCGATAAGAAAGCCCCCGGACCTTCCCCGGGGGTATTTGGTGGCCCCTGTAGGGCTCGAACCTACAACCTACCGATTAAGAGTCGGGAGCTCTACCAATTGAGCTAAGGGGCCTTCTTCAAGCCTGCGCTAGGGCACAGACAGCAACCGTTAGGGTAGCGCTAAGCGATGAGGTTGTCAAGGGCTTGTACCCGCTAACCGGTTTTGGAGGGCGGCTCCTCGCCTAGTTTCCGGGAGCGATAAAATATACCTGCCGGTCTTGTACTCATCTGCGGAAGTGTGTTTGACAGAGCCATCCAGGCTCCGTATACTCCGGCAAACACCCCCGGTTTTGGCATGAACGCTTCTTGGAGTACAGGCTTTTCAGGAGGGCGGATTGGCACAACTCGCGGTAGAGAACGTCACCCTGAGCTTTGGCGGCCTCAACGCCTTGAGTGGGGTCTCGCTCGAGGTGAGCCCAGGAGAATTGGTCTCGATAATCGGGCCCAACGGAGCGGGGAAGACCAGCCTGCTTAACTGTATCTCGGGGTTTTATCATCCCTCTCGGGGCCGCATCGAGTTCGAGGGCCACGACCTCACCCACGCCGCTCCCCATACCGTCGCCCGGTATGGGGTAGCTCGGGCTTTCCAAAACATCGAACTGTTCACCGGCCTGACCGTGCTGGAAAACCTCATGCTGGCCCGCCACATCTACACCCGCTATGGCTTATTGGCCAACCTCTGGGTTTACGGCAAGGCGCTCAAGGTCGCGGTAGAAAACCGCAAAGTCGTCGAGGAAGTGATCGACTTCATGGAGCTCGAGCCCTACCGCAAAGCCTTGGTGGGAGACCTTCCCTACGGGGTGAGGAAGCGGGTAGAGGTGGCGCGGGCGCTTTCGCTTTCGCCCAAACTCCTGCTTTTGGATGAGCCGATGGCCGGGATGACCCTCGAGGAGAAGGAGGACATGGTGCGTTTCATCCTCGACATCCGGGCAGAGCGGGGCACCACCGTCATCCTCATCGAGCATGATCTGGGCGTGGTGATGGATATCTCCGACCGGGTATATGTGCTCGATTTTGGCCAGGTGATCGCGGCGGGAACCCCTGGGGAGGTAGCCCGAAACCCCCGGGTGCAGGAGGCCTACGTGGGGGTAGAGCATGCGTAAGCCAAGCCTAAAGCCCTCTGCGATCATCCGACCCACCCCAGAGCTCAAGCGCTACACGCTGCCGCAGTTGCTTCGCGCCAGGGCGCGGCACGAGGGGGATCGTGTGGCGCTGCGGCAGAAAGACTACGGCATCTGGAATGAGATCACCTACGCCCAGTACTATCAGAAAGTTTTGGGGTTTGCCCATGGGCTGTTGGCCTTGGGGTTCCAGCCGGGGGAGCGGTTGGCGATCATCGCCGATAACATCCCGGAGTGGCTGTACGCCGAGCTGGGGACCCAGGCGGTAGGCGGCATCTCGGCGGGGGTGTACCAGTCCTCGTTGCCTGCGGAAATCGCCTATGTACTGGACTATACCGGGGCGGCCTTCGTGTTGGCCGAGGACCAGGAGCAAGTAGACAAGCTGCTGGAGATCCGCTCGGAGATCCCTGGGGTGCGCAAGGTAATCTATGAAGACCCCAGGGGCATGCGCGCCTACGCGGGTGACCCCTGGATACTTTCGTTCGCCGAGGTGTTGCGTTTGGGGGAAGAGCACGCCCGCGCCCATCCGGGTGCGGTGGAAGCGCTGATCGAGCGGGGAAAACCCGAGGATATCTGTCACCTCTCGCTTACCTCCGGCACCACCGGCAGACCCAAAGCCGCCATGCTGATGCACAAGAACCTGATCCACATGGGCGTGGCGTTACAACAGATCGACCCCCTCGAGCCCAGCGACGATTACCTCTCCTTTCTTCCCTTCGCCTGGATCGGCGAGCAGATGATGTCGGTGGGAATGGCCCTGGCTGGGGGCTTCGCGGTGAACTTCCCGGAATCGGTAGACACCGCCATGGCGGACCTCAAGGAGATCGGGCCACACGTGATGTTTAGCCCACCCAGGGTGTGGGAGGGAATCCAGAGCAGCATCTGGGTGCGCATCTCCGAGACCTATGCTTTCAACCGCTGGGTTTACCGAAAGCTGCTCGAGGTGGGTTACCGGGCTGCCGAGTACCGCATGCGCGGCAAAGCCATGCCCTTGGGGCTGCGGCTGACCTACTGGCTGGCTGATCAGGCCCTCTTCAAGCCCCTGCGCGATCAGCTCGGCTTCTTACGCCTGCGCCGGGCTTACACCGGAGGGGCGGCCTTAGGCCCGGACGTGTTTCGCTTCTATCACGCCATCGGGGTCAACCTCAAGCAGATCTACGGCCAGACCGAGATCATCGGCATCGCTTTCGTACATCGAGACGGAGATATACGTGCGGACACCGTGGGCAAGCCCATCCCCGGCGGCGAGGTCAAAATCAGCCCATCGGGCGAGATCCTGGCCCGCTCCGACGCCGTGGTAGCGGGATATTGGAAGAGGCCGGAGGCAACCGCCGAAACCTTCGCAGATGGTTGGTTGCACACCGGGGATGCCGGTTACCTCACCGAGGACGGTCACCTGGTGGTGATCGACCGGGTGTCGGATGTGATGCATACCGCTGCGGGGCAGATGTTCAGCCCGCAGTTTATCGAGAACAAGCTCAAGTTCTCGCCCTTCATCAAGGAGGCGGTGGTCTTCGGGGACCAGAAGCCCTACCTGACCGCCTTCATCAACGTGGACCCACAAACCGTGGGTAAGTGGGCCGAGGACCGGGGCATCGCCTATACCACCTACATGGACCTTTCGCAAAAGCCCGAGGTGGCCGAGCTGATTCGTAAGGAAGTCAAGGCGGTCAACGAGACGTTGCCCGAGACCTTGCGCATCCAACGCTTCGTGCTCCTCTACAAGCTTCTAGACGCCGACGACGACGAGCTCACCCGCACCGGCAAGGTGCGCCGCAAGCTCATCCAGCAGCGCTACGAACCCATCGTTGCTGGGTTGTACAGCGGGGCCGACAGGGTGCGGGTAGAGGCCCTTTTCAAGTACCAGGACGGCTCGCTGCAGCGGCTCGAGACCGAGGTGGCGGTGTTGCAGGCTGAGCTTTCCCAAGAACTGGTGACGGGTTGATCGATATGAGGGACTTTCTGCAGCTTTTGGTCTCAGGGGTCGCGGTGGGCTCGATCTACGCCCTGGCGGCTTTAGGATTCGTGCTCATCTACAAATCCAGCCGGGTGATTAACTTCGCCCATGGCCAGTTCATCGCCATAGGGGCCTTCGCAGCCTATGCCTTGGCGACTTGGGCCAGGTTGCCCTTCTGGCTGGCGGCCCTGCTGGCGATTCTGGTCACGGCTGGGTTGGGGTTCGCGGTCGAGAGGGTTTTTCTCAAGCGCATGGTAGGTCAGCCGATCATCTCGGTGATCATGGTGACGATCGGCCTAGCCTCGGTGTTGGACGGGCTGATGTACCTGACCCCCTTCGGCTCGGGCAACTTCAGCTATCCGCCCTTTCTGCCTTCGGGCGGGATTTCCCTAGGGGGAGTGAGCCTCCCTTACACCCAGCTGCTGGCGATCGGATTCGCCGCCGCCTTTTTGTTGTTGTTCACCTGGTTCTTTCAGCGCTCGATCCTGGGGGTTTCGATGCGGGCCGTGGCCGACGACCAGATGGCCTCGATGAGCTTGGGCGTCTCGGTGGAGCGGGTCTTCGCGTTGGCCTGGGCCGTAGCGGGGCTCACCGCGGCGGCGGCAGGCATCGTGGTGGGAACGGTCTCCGGGCTCAACCAGGGGGGATTGATCGGGATCGGCTTGGCGGTGTTCCCGGCGGCGATTCTGGGCGGTCTGGACTCCGTCCCAGGGGCAGTGGTGGGGGGAGTGGTCATCGGCGTGTTGCAACAGCTCGCCGCGGGATACCTCAACCGGTTTGTCCCTGGAGGTGGAACCGAGTACGTGCTGCCCTTTGTAGTGCTGTTGGTGATGCTTTGGTTCAGGCCCTATGGGCTTTTTGGCCTCGAGGAGATCGAGCGGGTATGAAGACGCTGAATGCGGCACGCGGTATGAAAAGCGCAAGTCGTACGCCCTACGTTTTACGTCGCACGCTGATGACCGAACGCCGAACGCAAAAAGCCACGGTCTATAGCCTACGAGCTTTCGACATTAAGCGCTGTGCGCGGGGTGCTGTGCGCGGCTGGCCTTTAGCCTTGAGCCTTCGGCGCCCCGGAGGTGCCTATGCGTAACCCCTGGGCCCAGACCGGCAACTACCGCACCCGCTACGAGCAGGACGTCACGATCTTCGCTACCTACCGAGAGATCGTTTCGGTGGTGGTGTTGTTGGCCGCCCTTTGCCTGTTGCCGCTATGGCTCGAGCGCTCTCAGGTGCTGGTGCTCGATTTTATCTTCATTTACGCCATCGCGGTCTTGGGGCTCAACATCACCACCGGTTATGCGGGGCTCATCAACGTGGGCCAAGCTGCCTTCGTGGGAGTGGGAGCGTACACGGCGGCCCTGACTGCCCCCTACTTGCCTTTTTGGCTGAGCGTGCCTTTGGGGGGGGTGATCGCAGCGGGCTTTGGCTGGGTGGTTGGGCTTCCTAGCCTGCGGGTCAAACACCTCTACTTGGCCTTGGCCACCCTAGCGTTTCAGGAAATTTTCGTCTGGTCAGTCGGGCGCATCCCGGCCCTGGCTCAGGGAGCGGCCATCCCGGTGGAGATGCGTAACTTCCTGGGCTACGAGATCAGTTTTCGCAACCACAATTTCTTCTGGTATTACGTGATCCTCTTGGTGTTAGTGCTCCTGGTGATCGCCTGGCGCAACCTCCTGCGAGGGAAGTACGGGCGGGCTTTGATTGCGGTGCGCGACAACGACCGCGCGGCCGACGCGATGGGTATGGACCCAGGGCGCACCAAGCTGTTTGCTTTCGCCCTGGGGGCTTTGTATGGGGGGGTCGCCGGGGGGCTTTTGGCGTACCTCCAACGGGCGGTAGTGATCGAGGAATTCACCCTAGCCAAATCGGTGACCTTCCTGGCGATGGCCATCGTGGGAGGATTGGGAACCGTGGTGGGGAGCCTTCTTGGTCCGGCGTTCATCGAGTACCTGCGGCTTGGGGTGGAGCGGCTTTCCGAGGCCATCAAAAACAATCCCTCCGTCCAGCAGGTGATCCCGGCGGGGGTGGACCTGGCTTCGGCTTTGCTCCCGCTGACCTTTGGCCTGGTGATTGTGCTCTTTCTGGTCTTCGAGCCTAGGGGGCTTTACAACTGGTGGCGGCTCATCCGCAGCTACTTCCGCACCTGGCCGTTCAAGTACTAGGGGGTTTAGGCAACATCGCGCTCTGCGCGTTGCGAGGAGGGACTATGAAACGAGTGCTGATGCTGGCGACGGTGGTGACCTTAGGCTTGGTGAGCGCGCAGCAGACCAAGACCGTGAACCTGCTGTGGTCGGGGGCCATCACCGGCCCGACCTCTGACGTGGGGGGGCCTTACGGGGCTGGGGTGGAGGACTATTGCAAGTACGCCAACGAGCAAAAGCTGATTCCCGGCTTCACCATCAACTGCACGGTGCGCGACGACCAGTACCAAAACCCCATCACCCAGCGCATCTTCGAGGAAGCCCTAGACCGGGCTAAACCGGCTATATATCTGGGGTACGGCACGGGGGCGATGCTCCAGCTCAAGCCGCTCATCCAGGAGGTCAAGATGCCGACCATTCCGGCCTCGGCGCATATCGGCCTCATCGATCCTCCCAACAACACCTATATGTTCCTGCCGGTGAGCAGCTATTCCGAGCAGATCGTGGCGCTGATGGAGTACATCAACCGCGAGCTCAAGAAAAACGCCCGCATCGCCTTGATCGTAAACCCCAGCCCCTTCGGCCGGGCGGTGGTGGACCACGCCAGGCGGGCGGCGCAGCGTTTGGGGCAGACCATCGTCTCGGTACAGGAAGTAGGGGCGAATAACCTCGATAACACCGCTTTGCTACGCAACCTCGAGGCGCAGAACGTGGAGTTCATCCTGCACCAAAACGTAGCGGGGCCGGTAGCCAACATCCTCAAAGACGCCAAGCGCTTGGGGCTCGACAAGAAGATCCGCCAGATGGGTGCGGTATACACTGGTGGCTCGGACTTGATTCGGCTGGCTGGGGACGCTGCCGAAGGCTACTTGTGGGCCTCGAGCTACTACACCCTCGACGAGAACGCCCCCGGTATCACCTTGCAAAAGCAGCTCGCCCAGAAGTACGGGCGCAGCGCGGATATCCTCAACAGCACCAACTACACCGCCGGGATGCTGGCCGCGGCCATCGCGGTAGAGGCCATGAAGCGGGCTGCCCAACGCTTCAATGGTCGCATCGATAACGAGACGGTCTACCAGGCGATCATCGGCATGAACGGTCCTAACGCTTTCAAGCCGGGCTTTGCGGTCTCCACCAAGGCCGGAATCGAGATTGACTTCACCAAGAGCGAACAGACCGGAGCAGAGGGCTTGCGGGTGCTCGAGGCCAAAGGTGGCAAGTTCGTACCCATCACCGAGCCCTTCACCTCGGCGCTTTTCCGGCAAGTAAGGAATCCCTGAGATGTCCAGGGGGGCGAGGGCTGAGCGCTTGCCCTTCGCCCCCCACCCCTTCCAAAGAACCCCATGTCTACCCTTTCCGCCCGCCCCGAAGACCTGGGCCCCATACTGCTCGAGGTCAACAACATCGAGGTCGTCTATAAAGACATCATTCAAGTGCTGCGGGGGGTCTCGCTCAAGGTTCCCGAGGGATCTATCACCGCGCTGTTAGGCCCTAACGGAGCCGGGAAGACCACCACCCTCAGGGCCATCAGCGGCCTCTTGGTGCCCGAGGACGGTGAGGTGGTATCGGGAACGATCACCTATCAGGGCCACAACATCGCCAACCAGCCCCCAGAAGCTATCGTGCTCAAAGGCATCGTCCAGGTTCCCGAGGGGCGGCGGGTGTTCAAACACCTCACCGTGGAGGAGAACCTGCGGGTGGGGGCCGCAACCCGGCGCGACAGCAAGGTCCAGGAGGACTTGGAGCGCATCTATCACTACTTTCCCAAGCTGGCCATGCTCAAAAACCGCCTAGCCGGTTACTGCTCAGGGGGAGAGCAGCAGATGTTGGCCATTGGGCGAGCCCTACTGGCCAAACCTAAGCTCCTGCTCCTCGACGAGCCCAGCCTGGGGTTAGCCCCCCTATTGGTGCGGGAAATTTTCGAGATCGTCCACCGCATCAACGCTGAGGAGGGCACCACCGTGTTGGTGGTCGAGCAGAACGCCCGGGTGGCCCTTTCGGTGGCCCACTACGGCTACATCATGGAGTCGGGAAAGATCGTGCTCGAGGGCTCTCGCGAGTACCTCGAGCAGAACCCTGACGTGAAGGAGTTCTATCTAGGGGTGGCCAAGTCGGGGGGGCGCAAATCCTTCCGCGAGGTGAAATCCTACCGGCGGCGCAAGCGCTTCATGTAACGATAGTCACAAAAACCCGCATCCCGTGGGCGGGCGTGGGGCTTCGGCCAAGAACCAGGTGCCGGATCGGGTCTGGCCGGCAGTGAAGAAGATGTGGCCGTAGTCCTTGGTATTTTTGCCGCTGGCCAGGGTGATCTCGAGACCCTGGCACTCCTTCGCATGGCCATAGAGAGTATAGGTGGCCTGGGCGCGGGGCATGTCGCTCAGGCTGAAGCCGGGAGAGAGCGAGACCCAGTTGTAGAGCTTGAGGCTGAGCTTGCAGCGCCCCTGGGGCAGCCCTTCTACCGCGTTCACATAGCCAAAGCCGCTGTAGCTACGGGTATAGATTTGGGGCTCGTTGCTCCGCAAGAGGTCGAGCGCGTAGCTTGCCCCCAAGGTGCCGCCTATCCCAAGCAGAGCGGCTATGGCTACTCCTAGCCCGACCCTTAACACCCGCCGTCTCATCCTTCCGATGATAAAAGATATGCCCGGTTGGAAAGGGGAAGCGTAGACGAAGCGAGCTTTCCTAAAGGCTAGCTAAAGGTGGTACAGGGCAGGTGGCCCCTGAGCCAGCGCTCAGACTTTTCCTCACAAGACGCTAAATGCAGGGGATCGTCCTCAAATGTGTAACCGGACCGCTAGTACCCTGGCTGATACTCCCCCCACTCCTCGCGCAGCACCCCGCAGACCTCGCCCAAGGTAGCCCGGCGGCGGAAGGCCTCGAGCACGTACGGAAAGAGGTTTTCCGTCCCCTTGGCGGCTTTTCGCAGGGCCTCGAGCGCTACTCCCACACCCTGCCCGTCACGGGCTTCGCGGAAGCGGCGAACTTCTTCCTGGCGCTTCCGGTTGATGGTATCGTCGATGCGTTGGATAGGGGTGGCTTCCTCCAGGGGGCTATTGGGGCTGGTGAACTTGTTGACCCCTACGATGACGCGCTGGCCCGCTTCGACCTCGCGCTGGAACTGCCAGGCCGCCTCCTCGATCTCCCGCTGGAAGAATCCGGCCTCCACCGCCGCCACTGCCCCGCCTAGCCGCTCCACCTGTTCAAGGTAATCCTGGGCTTGGGCCTCGAGCATGTCGGTGAGATGCTCGACGTAGAAGCTCCCCCCTAGTGGATCGACCGCTCGGGTTATCCCGGATTCGTAGGCCAAGATCTGCTGTGTGCGCAAGGCCAGCAAGGCGCTTTTCTCCGTGGGAAGCCCTAGAGCTTCGTCGTAGGCGTTGGTGTGGAGGCTCTGGGTTCCCCCCAACACCGCCGCCAGGGCTTCGAAGGCCGTGCGTACGACGTTGTTGAGGGGTTCTTGGGCAGTGAGGGTGGAGCCCCCGGTCTGGGTGTGGAAGCGCAGCATCCAGCTTTTGGGGTCTTGGGCCCCGAACTCCTCCTTCATGATCCGCGCCCACATGCGCCGCGCGGCGCGGAACTTAGCGGCCTCCTCCAGGATGTCCGAGTGGGCGGCGAAGAAAAAGGATAGCCGGGGGGCGATCAGGTCCACGGGAAGCCCGGCCTCGAGGGCGGCCCGCACATAGGCTTTGCCGTCGGCCAAGGTGAAGGCGATTTCCTGGGCCGCCGTGCTACCGGCCTCGCGGATGTGATAGCCGGAGATGCTGATGGTGTTCCACTTGGGCACCTTTTCCGCGCAGAAGGCGAAGATGTCGGTGATGAGGCGCATCGAGGGCTGAGGGGGATAGATATAGGTGCCCCGCGCGATGTACTCCTTGAGGATGTCGTTTTGGATAGTGCCGCCCACCTTGTCCCAGGGAACCCCCTGCTCCTCGGCGGTGAGCAGGTAAAAAGCCAACAGCATCATGGCCGGGGCGTTGATGGTCATGCTGGTGGTGACCTTATCCAGCGGGATCCCGGCGAAGAGGGTTTTCATGTCCTCCAGCGTGGCGATCGAAACCCCCACCTTGCCGACTTCTCCCACTGCCAACGGGTGATCGGGGTCCAGACCGAGTTGGGTGGGGAGGTCAAACGCCACCGAGAGCCCGGTCTGACCCTGAGAGAGCAGGTATCGGTAGCGGGCGTTGGATTCCTGGGCGGTGCTGAACCCGGCGTACTGGCGCATGGTCCAGGGGCGGTCGAGGTACATCCGGGGGTAGATCCCCCGGGTAAAGGGATACTCGCCCGGACGGCCTAGGCGTTCCTTGTAACCTTCGGGGAGCGATTCGAAAAGGGGCAGGGTTTCGACCATAGAAACCTCCGTTAGCGGAATGCCCAGCTGAAGATCAGCATCACCAGCCCAATCGACCCGAATATCAGCAGCACCGGTAACAGCAACACCTGATAGGCCGCGATCACCAAGGCCAAGAAGTCCTTCCAATCCGGCTTGATCTCGGGTTCGGGGTTCATGGCTTTAGTGTACCGCTAAGCCCTCGAGAACGTTCTCTGGCAGAGAGCGATCCACGGCGTTTTGCGTACGGCGTAAGCGCCGGAAATCAGTTATCGGCGCGCTTAGCTTTATAGTGTTAGTCATATTACCGCAAAAGTTTATAGTAACATGATAGGCTTATAGTAGTTATGGACCACGATACTCTTACACGCGCGATCTTGCGGGCGGTTTCCCGTCAAGCGGGCTGGGAAATCCTGCTGGCTTTACGCCAAGGTCCCACCCGCTTTAGCGAGCTCGAGGAAGGCACCCAGGTGAGCCCCCGCACGCTTTCGGAGCGGTTGCGCGAGCTGGTGGAGCTGGGGCTGGTTGGACGAAGAGCTTTCGCCGAGGTTCCGCCTCGGGTCGAATACACCCTCACCCCGCTAGGGCTCAAGTTGCTGGAGGCCTTAGAGAGTCTTGAAGGTCTCCTCTTGGATTTGGATGCAGATGGGTCACTCCCTAAACCTAACCTTAAGTCAAGCGAGGATCAATAATGTGCTTATACTAGGGCAAGCGTGATGCAGGAGGCATTGTGAACGCACGGGCCATTGTGGTGACTTCCGGTAAGGGCGGGGTGGGTAAGACCACCACTACCGCCAACGTGGGGGCGGCCCTCGCCAAACTCGGCGAGAAGGTCGTAGTAATCGACGTGGACGTGGGGCTTCGCAACCTCGACGTGGTGATGGGGTTAGAGGGGCGGGTGGTGTTTGACTTGATCGACGTGCTCGAGGGGCGCTGTAAGTTGCGCCAGGCCATCATCAAGGACAAGCGCATCGAGTCCTTACACCTGCTGCCCGCTTCCCAGACCAAGGACAAGGAGTCGCTCGACCCGGCCCGCTTCAAAGAGACCGTCAGGCTGCTGCTTGAAGAAGAAGGCTTCGACCGGGTGCTCATCGACTCCCCGGCGGGCATCGAAAAGGGTTTTCAGACCGCCGCTGCCCCAGCGGAGGGGGCTTTGGTGGTGGTCAACCCGGAGGTCTCGAGCGTGCGGGACGCCGACCGTATCGTGGGGCTCCTGGAGGCCCGGGAGGTGCGGGAGAATCGGCTGGTGATCAACCGCTTGCGGCCCAAGATGGTACAGCGCGGGGACATGCTGAGCGTGGACGACGTGGTGGAGATCCTGGGGCTCAAACCCATCGGCATCGTCCCGGAAGACGAGCAGGTATTGGTTTCCACCAACGTAGGAGACCCTCTCGTCATGCGCAACGGTTCGCAGGCCGGATTGGCTTTCATGGATATCGCCCGGCGCATCCGTGGGGAAGAGGTTCCCTTCCCTAACTTCGAAGAAAGGGCCGGATTTTTCGGCGCCTTGCGCAAGCTCTTTGGGGGTAGCTGATGTTTTGGTTCCGCAAAAAGAGCAAGGACACCCTCAAGGAGCGGCTCAAGCTGACCCTGGCCTACGACCGCGCCCAACTGCCCCCCGGCAAAGTCGAGCAGCTCAAGAACGATCTGATTGAGGTGCTCCAGCGCCACTTTCCCGCTGAGCAGGAGGACCTCGAGGTCGAGCTAGAGCAGCGCGGCGAAAAGATGGTGCTGGTCGCAAATATTCCCTTGCGCTAATAGCCGATTGCGCGAGCGGTTATACTTTCCCACCTCAGCTTCACCCTTTTGAACTAGGCTGGCGTTGATGGTTCGCCGGGTTTCTCTTCTCGCTTATGACTGGACGCTCATTGTGTTGGCGTTGACCATCAATATGGTGGGCTTGATCACCTTGCGCAGTGCTTCCCCAGCAAATTTCGGACAGCAGGTCTTCTTCTCGGTAGCCGCCATCAGTGCGGCGGTGCTTTTGCAGCTCTTGAGCCGCCGGCAGATCGTCTCCTGGGCTTTTTTGCTCTACGGGCTGGCGATCGTGCTGCTGGGGCTAGTGCTAGTGGTGGGCCGGGAGGTGAACGGGGCCAAGGCATGGTTCGTGCTCGGCCCGGTACGCTTCCAGCCCAGCGAGCTAGCCAAGCTGGCCCTGATCCTGACTTTGACCCGATTGTTGGCGGTGCGTCCTTTGCAAGGCTTGCTCGACTACATCTTGCCGGGGATGCTGCTTCTGCCTTTGATAGGCCTCATCGTGATCCAGCCCGACTTGGGGGGTACGTTGGTGTTGCTCGCCATCTGGGGGGGGATCCTTTTTGTGCGGGGGCTACCTTGGAAGCACCTCCTGGTGGGGGTAGCGCTGGCTGTACCTGCCGCTTACTTCATAGTCTGGCCCAACCTCAAGCCCTATCAGCAAGAGCGGATCCTGGCGGGTTTTGATCCTGAGCGCGATCCGCTGGGTTCGGGCTTCCAGGTCACTCAGTCCAAGATCGCCATCGGCTCGGGAGGACTCTTTGGCAAGGGGTATGGGGAGGGCACCCAGACCCAACTGGGATTTGTACCCGAGCGCCAGACCGACTTCATCTACTCGGTGCTCTCGGAAGAGTGGGGTTTCGTGGGGGCGGTGGGGCTTTTGGCGCTGTATGCCCTTTTGTTTTGGCGGTTGGCCGCGATGGCCCTCGAGTGCAGCCGGCTCGAGGACCGCCTGATCATCGCGGGGGTGCTGGCTATGCTGTCATTTCAGGTCATGGTGAATATTGGGGTCACTTTGGGGCTGGCCCCGGTGACCGGCTTGACCCTCCCCTTGGTTTCCTATGGAGGCAGTAGCTTGCTCACCACCTATATCGCCCTCGGGCTGGCGCTCCTGGTCCACAGGGATCGCCACCGGGATATATAGGGATTGCGAGCCTTGCCAGAAAAAGCTCAGGCTTTGGCGCTATACTCAGAAGCAGGAGGCGCAGCATGAACCTAGGGCCGGTTGAGCTGATCTTGATCTTGGTAGTGATTTTGCTGTTATTTGGGGCGCGTAAACTCCCTGAACTAGCGCGCGGGCTGGGCCAGTCGGCCCGCGAGTTTAAGAAGGGTCTCGCTGAAGACAAGGATACCCTCGAGGCGCCCAAGGAAAACAAGCCGAGCTGAGCTACTCCTGGGGCATCAGGTGGAGGTAGCGTGGCTTGAGCGCTACCTCTAAGGTTTGCCCGACCTCGAGCCCCAGCCGCTCTTGAACGTGGCGGGGAATAAGCAAGTCCAGCTCGAGCCCCCCTCTAAATCTTCCTCTAAGCCCTAACCCCTCGGGTTTGAGCGAGACCAGGCACCCCTGGAGCCGGTTGTCCTCCAAGGACAGGGTATGGCGCCGGTCCGGACGCACCACGATGACTTCGTCCGAGCGCACGCCCACCACCACCGCCTGACCTGGCCGGGCCCAGGGAGTATCGGCGCAGCGCAGCCGTACTTGGCCCAGGCACACCCAAACCCAAGGTGGCTCCAGGCCCTCGATGCGGCCTGGGAGCAGGTTGCGATACCCGAACAGCCGAGCGATGCTAGGCTTGGCCGGTTGGGCCAGCACCGCGCTGCTAGGCCCCTGCTGCGCTAGGCCGCCCGGCTCGAGCACGGCCAGCCAGTCGGCTTGGTGGGCTAACCAGGGGTCGTGGGAGGCGGCCAGGGTGGGAAGCTCCAGCTGCCGCAAGCGCTCGAGCACCCCTCCAAACACCTCCTCGCGGGTAGCGGCGTCGAGGGCGCTGGTGGGCTCATCGAGCAGCAGCAGTTGGGGTTCGCGGGCCAGGGCTCGAGCCAGCGCTACCCGCTGGGCCTGTCCCCCCGAGAGTTCCCTTGGGTACCGCTCGGCCAGGTCGGCGATGCCCATGGCTTCCAGAAACTCCAGGCTGCGTTTGCGGTGGCGCGGGTGTACCTGCCCCAGGGCAAACGCCACGTTCTGCCAGGCTTTGAGGTGGGGGAACAGCGCATAGTGCTGGGGGAGATACCCCACCGGACGGCGCTGGGGAGGGAGGTGGGCAAAGGGCTCACCCTGAGCTGGGATGAGCCCGGCTAACGCCTTGAGCAGGCTGGTCTTTCCCACCCCACTCGGGCCCAGCAGAACGGTGAAGCCCTGCACCTCGAGGTCTACCTGGAGGGGAAGGGGATAGTGAAGCGTGTAACGGATCTCCACCGAGCCTCCAGGAAGCGTACAGAGAGCAACAGTACGAAAGAGAGGATGACCAGGAGCAAGGCTACCCGGTTGGCCTCCTGCAAGTGTAGGGCTTGGGTCAGCTCGAAGAGGTAGATGCTCACCACCCGGGTCTCCCCCGGTAGGCTTCCTCCGATCATGATGACTACCCCGAACTCTCCTAAGCTGTGGGCGAAAGCCAGGAGGGTGCCAGAGAGCAGCCCGGGAAGCGATAGAGGTAAAATCACCTCGCGCCAGACCCGCCCAGGTCCGGCGCCTAGGGTGTACGCGGTTTGTAACAGCTCTTCATCAAGACTACGGAAGGCTTCGCGGTAGGCGGATAGGGCTAGAGGAAGGTTGAAGATCACGGAGCCCAGCAGAATCCCCTTGAAGGTGAAGGCCCAGTGGAGCCCCAGGTAGCGGGCCAGCGGGCCGCTTTCTCCTACCAGCAGGAGAATATAAAACCCCAGTACCGTCGGCGGGAGCACCAACGGCAGGAGCAAGAGGGTCTCCAGGGCCTCTTGGCCAAAGAAGCGGCGACGGGCCAGCAGCCAGGCCAGGGGAGTGCCTACGGCAAGCAGGATCACCGCGGTCCAGAAGGCCAGCCGTAGGGTGACGATGAGGGATTCGCTCACGGGGTCTCGTACCCGTAGCTTTTCAGGATGGTCTTGGCTTTGTCGGAGCTGATGAATTCGTACAGGGCGCGCACCTCGGGGCGATCTCTACCTTTCACCATGACGTAGGCCTGGTCCAGGGGGGTGTAGAGGCGCTGGGCGACTACTAGAAACTTCCCTTGGTTGCGCAGGTCGGGGCTGAAGGTATAGGAGAAGGGGATAAACCCCGCGTCCGCCGCGCTCAGGGTGAGCTGGGCGGCCTGGGCGATGTCCTGGCCGAAGACCAGCTTGGATTTGACCTGCTCGTAGATCCCTAGGGCTTGTAGGGTCTGCTGGGCCGCCCGGCCGTAGGGGGCAGTCTCGGGGTTGGCAATGGCGAGGCGGCGAATCTTGGGGTCCAGGATTATCTTGAGGTCTTTAGGCTCTAGCCCTACCCGGTTGGGGATGAACAGGATCAGCTTACCTCGAGCGTAGACCTTGCGGGTGTTGGGTTCAGCCCGCCCCTCCTTCTCCACCCTCTCCGGGAAGGAGGTATCGGCGGCCAGAAAGAGGTCGAAGGGGGCGCCTTGAAGGATCTGTTGGGTGAAGTTGCCGGAGGCGCCGAAAACCGCCGACACCTTAAAGTTGGGGTACTCCTTTTCAAAAACCCGTGCGATCTCCGTGAACGCATCGCGCAAATTGGCGGCCACCGCGACCCGAACCTCGGCCTGTTGCGCCAAAGCCAGGCCCAACGCTACTGTCAAGCCCACAAGAAGTTTTCGCATCCTCTCACCTCGCCTGTGCATCGCGGACCTCGAGCCGAATCACCCCGCTGACATAACGCCCGCCCCGCTTATCGCCGGGGACCACCAGGCGAAAAGGGCCTCGCTCCCCTTCCAGGGGTTTTCCGTCCTCCTCCCAAGCCAAAAGCACCGGTTGGGCGCCGAACTCGGGGTCTAGCTCACCCCAGGAGAAGATCACGGCGTAGCCGTCCTTGGCGGTAACTAGCACGAATTTGCGCAGCTTGTCGTTTTTTCTCGCCTCGAGCTTGAGCCCTGCGCGCTGGATCACCTCGGCCAGCCGCACCCCTCGGTAGCTGTGCTGCTCTTGGCCTTGGCCGGACAAAAAGATCACCGTAACGGTTTCCGTTGGCAGCGCCTGAAGGTCGGCTAGGGTGAGCTTGGCAGGTCGCTCGAGCAATCCCGCCAGCTCTATCTCGCCGCTTTGCGCCAGCGCCAACGCCGAGAGGACCAAAATAACCACCGATAGCAACCGTCGCATAGCTTCCTCAGGGGGTAGCGATCATCACCTCGGTGGACTTGATCACCACGATCACCGCTTTGCCCGGCTCCAAGCCCAAGGATTCTGCGGCGGTGCGGGTGATGGCCGATACGATCTCGTGTTCGCCGACCCGTACCGTCACCTCAGCCATCACTTCGCCGTACTTGACCGATTTCACCGTGCCGGGTAGCTGGTTGCGCGCACTGATTTGCATAGACCCTCCGGTATTCACACTGTAACGTAAAAGTAACACCGTGACTACTGCCGCGGGGGTCCTTCGGCCAGGAGGCGCTCGACGAAGCGCAGCCCGGCTTTAGCGTGCTCGAGCCTCCACAGCAGGACGATCCGGCCCACCCCCTGTTGGTGCGCTTCCTGGGCCTCGAGGGTATGGAGGGTGCGCTGGTAATGGGCGCGCTGGCGCGAGAGTAGGGGTCCCCAGTCGGCCCCGCTGCGGAGCAAGAAGATAAGCTTCAGCCGCAGTTCGCTACGGCCCAACCGCAGGCGGGTAACGGGGAGGCGAAGCCATTCCTCCACGGCCCCGCGCCCCGCTTCGGTGGCTGCAAACACCGTGCGCTGTGGGCCGGCCAGCCCCGGCTCGCGGCGCACGGCGCGGGCCAGCCCAGCCTGGGTGAGGTGTTCCAGGACGCGGTAGACCTGGGGGCGCTGAATGCTCCAGACGCTCCCCAGCTCACCCCCAGCGGAGAAGAGCGCCGCGAGGTGGAAACCGTGGGCTTCACCTTCGGCGAGCGCGGCGAGCACCGCCCAATCGCTGGTGGAGAGCTTGGGCAAGGCGCTTTTGTCGGACATCACCCACGTAGCCTAGCAAAAAGCCGTTGCGCAGGGTGGAGAAAGTACACTGTATGTATGCGAGGCACCGTTTTGTACACCCCCATCGGGGTGGTGCGGTCCCCCTTTTCTGAAGAGGCGGGTATGCCCATTCAGTCCGTGGCTGCACCAGGGGTGCGCGGGCAAGTGGAGGTCTTCGAGGAATTTGCTGCAGGCCTTCAAGACCTCGAGGAGTTTTCCCACCTGATTCTGCTGTGCCACCTACACCGTATCCGCCAGGGCTCCTTGCGGGTGGTGCCGTTTTTGGACACCCGGCCGCACGGGGTTTTCGCTACCCGCAGCCCCAAGCGGCCTAACCCCATCGGCCTTACCATCGTTCGTCTGGAGCGCCTCGAGGGGAGGGTGCTGCACATCCTCGAGCACGACCTCTTAGACGGGACCCCGGTGCTGGATATCAAGCCCTACGTGCCCCTATTTGACGTGCGCCATACCGAGCAGATCGGCTGGTTTAGGGACCGGCTCTATGAGCTCGATAAGGTGCGTTCGGATGAGCGCTTCAAATAATCACTTCAAGCCCAACGCCTTACGCGCGGCGTTGACCTGCGCGGCGGTGAGGGGTTTAGCCCGCTGGGCTTTTACCTCGGCGGCGGTGAAGGCCTTTTGCCCAGCGGGCAGCTTGTTGCCCCAACTGGTGCTGATGTGGTTGAGCACAGCGGCGATCTCTTCGTCTTTGAGAGACTGGCCGAAAGCGGGCATGGCGCCGTTGTACTTGGCCTCCTTGACGCTAATCTCTCCGACCAAGCCATAGAGCAGAACGTGGATGATGTACTCGCGGCCCCCTTTGGCGGCCAGGATCTCGGGGACGTGGCCGGCCAGTGGAGGGAAGACGCCGGAGATTCCCACCCCGGTGGGCTGGTGGCAGCCCTGGCACTGTTGATAGACGCTGGCACCGGACTGGGCGGCCGCCAGGCCGCTCAGCGCTAAAAGGCCCGCGAGCAAAAGTCGTTTCATGTGCTTCACCTCGAGGGCCATTCTATCGCTCCATCTCTAGGGATCACAAGCCGTACGTTGTACACAAGACGCCAAAGGCTAGCTGCGGGGGGTAGTGGTTTGATAGCAAGATTTACGGTGAGGACGATCCACCGCGCCTAGCGCTTTACGAAGTATACCAACCCTACCCTCAGGGAGTACATAGCTTTCCTGGCCCTCGGCCTGGAGGCTACAGCACAAAGGGGTATCTTCTGGCCGGCGGCTACCACCAACCTTGTCGCTTCATCCACCAGGCCAGGCTGCCGCCGATAAGGGCCAGCCCGCTCCACAGAAAAATTGCCCCGAAGGGTTCGGGCCAGTTGTATTCATGCAGCTTGACGTTGGTGCCGTAGATGCCGGTCCAGAGGGTAAGGGGGAGGAACAAAGTCGAGATCACGGTGAGGCGCTGGACGACCTGGTTGAGCTTGTTGTTCTGCGCCGAGAGGTGGACCTCGAGGGCCCCCGAGAGGCTTTCCCGGGCGGCGTCTAGGCCTTCGTAAACCCGAACCATGCGGTCGGTGAGGTCGCGGAAAAGGTAGGCTTCAGGGCCGATTTCGGGGAGGCGCTCGAGGTGGCTCAGGGCTTCTCGGGCCTGCGAGGCCAGGCGCCGGGTGGCCAGGACCTCGCGCCGTACCTCGAACACGCTACGGGGTAGGGTCGGGGCGTCTCCTGGAAGGGACTCCTCTTCCATCTTCTCGACGCGATCGGAGAGGTTATCTACGTATTCGAAAAACGTCTCCACCCCTCGGTCCAACAACCGCTGCCACAGCACGATAGGGGAACAAGGGTAAAAGGACCTCCATTCCTGCTCTAGGTAGTCTACCGGCTCGTTTCGGAAGGTGAGCAGGACTTGGAGCTGCGGGAAGTAGAAGTACGAAACCCGCTCGGTGCGGCTTTTGGGGAGCTGAGGGGCCTCGAGGGTGCGCAAGATCAAAAACAGATGCTCGGGGTAGCGTTCGAAGCGGCTCCAGTGTCCGATCTCGCGGGCGTCCTCGAGGGCCAGGGGGTTGAGGGCATAGCGCTCTTTGAGGGTGGCCAGCTCCTGGTCGGTAGGAGCCTCCACGTCCACCCACACCCCCTCGGCCAAGGGGCCACAAGGGGAGCCATCGGCGAGGCGCTTAACGCGGATCATAAGGGAGAGGCTTGGGGCGATTCATTCCAGCGCGAGGCTCTTTGCGATCCAGCGTAGATAGTCTATCGAGCCGTGCTGGATTGGTAAGGCGATGATCTCGGGCAGGGTATAGGGGTGGAGTTGCTTGACCCTGCCCTCCAGTTCCTCGTAGCGCTCGGGGCGGGTTTTGAGGAGCAGCAGCAACTCCGGGTCTTCGTTGATCTCGCCCTCCCAGCGATAGATGGAGACGAGCCCCGGTATGATGTTGGCGCAGGCCGCCAGCTGTTCTTCGACCAAGGTTCGCCCGATGTGGCGGGCGGTCTCGAGGTCGGGAACGGTGACCAAAACCACCAGGCTCATGCTTCTCCCCTTGCGGCTCGATCCGCAAAAACCATGACCTCTGCGGCTTGGATGCGGTTGGCGGGGATATCTTCGCCGCGGAGTAGGCTTTGGAGGGCTTTTTGCTTGGCTGCTCCGGTGACCAGGTAGATCACGGTAGCGCTTTGTGAGAGGGCCGCTAGCCCCAGGCTGACCCGTTCGGGTGGGGCTTTTGGTGCGCCGCGAACCGGGACCACCAAGCGGGTGGAGGCCAGGGCGGGGTGGTCAGGGAATAAGCTTGCGGTGTGTCCGTCCTCACCCAGGCCCAACAAGGCCAAGTCGAAAGGCAGCAGTTCGCGCACGGTCTGCTCCATTTGCCCAGCGGCTTCTTCCGGGCCTAGCTCTGCCGGGAAGCGGTGCAGGGTATAGTTTTTCGCGCCTAAAGCTGCGGCGATGGCTCGGTCGTTGCGCTCGGGATGCTCTGGGGGCAAGCAGCGCTCATCGGAGGGGATGAGCTGCAAGCGGTGCCACAGGAGGTCGGCCTTGCCGAAGAGGGTATAGGCCAGAAGCGGGGTTTGTCCCCCGGCCAGCACCGCGCGGCCTCCGGCGGATAGGCGTTCGGCTAGCAAACGGGCAGCGGCCCTGGCGGCGGATTCGGGGGTGTCGAAAACCTCCAGCAACGGGGGGTGGTTCATCAGCTAAAGTTTACTGCAAGGGCTAACCCAGCCTGCGCCAGCGATGGCCGTCCTCGAGCAAGCTGAACTGATTGTGGGGGCCGATGCTGCCGGGGGCGTATAGCTCGGGGGGGTCTACTGGCCGCAACACCGGCTCCAGCACCCGCCAGGCCCATTCCACCTCGTCGAAGCGAAGAAAAAGCGAGCGGTCACCATTTAGGGCGTCGAGGATCAAAGTGGCGTAAGCTGAAAGCTCTTCCAGGCCCTTCGAACGGTACGAAGCCCTGAGCGAAGTTCTGCGGGAGGAGAGCTGCAATCCTGGAGTCTTGACTTCCACGTCGATGTGCATGCCCTCCTGGGGCTGAACCTCGAGTACCAGCCAGCCCGGTTCGGGGTTGCAGTCGGTGTCCTCGAAAAGCCGCTGGGGTGGGCCTTTGAACTGCAGGGCCACCTCGGTGTGCTTTCTGGCCAACCGTTTGCCGGTGCGCAAGTAAAAGGGCACCCCCTTCCAGCGCCAGTTGTCCAGGTAGAGCTTAAGGGCAGCGAAGGTTTCGGTGGAGGAGGACTCGAGCCCCGCTTCTTCCAGATAGCCCACGTACTGGCCCCGCACCAAGTTTTCCCGGCTCAAAGGCCGGATCGAACGCAGCACCTTGACCTTTTCGTTGTGCAACAGGTCGGCCTCGATCTTGGGGGGCGGCTCGAGGGCGGAGAGCGTGAGGAGCTGCATCATGTGGTTTTGCAAAATATCTCGCACCGCCCCCACCTTGTCGTAGAACTCGCCCCGCCCCTCCACCCCGATCTCTTCGGCCACGGTGATCTGGACCTGGGCGATGTGCAGGTTATTCCACAGCGGCTCGAGCCAAGCGTTGGCGAAGCGGAACACCAGCACGTTCTGCACCGTCTCTTTACCCAGGTAGTGGTCGATGCGCAGGATCTGGGTTTCGTTCCAGTGTTGAAGGAGCTGGTTTTGCAGCTCGAGGGCGCTGGCGAGGTCGTGTCCGAAAGGCTTTTCGATCACCAGCCGGCGGAACCCTCCGTTTTCCTTAGAGAGCCCGGCCTGACCCAAATTGGCGGCTACGGTAGGGAAGACGTCGGGGGGCAAGGCCAAGTAGAACAGCACCGAGGGGGCCAGCCGGTGGCCCATGGCCCGCAGGCTTTCCCCCGAGTAGTCCGAGACCTCGTAACCAATCCGCCCCGAAAGCCGGTCCCATACCCCCGGATCGACCCTGCCCTCGAACTTCTCCAGGCTCTGCCGAGCTTGTTCGCGGAACAGCCCAGGCTCCACCGGCTTTCGTCCGACCCCGATGATCCTTAGGCCCTCGGGGAGTTTTTGGGCGGCCTCGAGCTGATACAAAGCGGGCAACAGCTTGCGCCGGGTAAGGTCCCCGGTCGCGCCAAAGATGACCAGATCAACCATAAAAGCCCTCCGGACTGCGCAAGGCCTAAAGCCTCAGGGGCTACCCGGTGGAGCATAGCTTGGGCCTTGCGTTCGGCCTTGCTCATACCGCGCTCAGCTTTCTGCTTTTTGTACGGCGTGTCCGCCAAAGCCTTTGCGCATCATGGCGAGGAGTTTATAGGCATAGCCTTCCTGATCCTGGCTGTTGAAGCGGGCATAGAGGGCTTCGGTGATGACCGGGGCTGGCACGCCCAGTTCGACCGCCTCCATCACCGTCCAGCGGCCTTCTCCCGAATCCGCCACTACCGGGGCGATCCCCTCCAAATCCTGATCCTCGGCCAGCGCTGCGGCGGTGAGGTCTAGCAACCAGCTACGAATCACCGTGCCGTAACGCCAGGCCTCGGTGAGTTCTGCCAGATTGGTAGCAAACTCCTTCTTTTTGCGGATGATCGCCAGGCCTTCCGCCAAGGCTTGCATCATCCCGTACTCGATACCGTTGTGCACCATCTTGGCGAAGTGTCCGGCCCCGGTTGGCCCAGCCCAAACCCAGCCCCTGTCCGGCGCGGGGGCTAGAAGTTTGAGGAAGGGCTCGAGCCGCGTGCGGGCTGCGGGACTTCCTCCCGCCATCAAGCCGTAGCCGTTCTGGAGCCCCCACACCCCGCCCGAGACCCCCACGTCGGCAAAGAGGAAGCCCTGTTGCTCGAGCCACTTCCCGCGCCGCTGGGAGTCTTTGTAGTTGGCGTTCCCACCGTCTACGATGAGGTCGCCGGGGGAGAGGAGCTTGGAGAGCTGCTGTAGGGTTTGCTCGGTTACCTCCCCCGCGGGGAGCATCACCCAGACCAGCCGGGGGGCTTTTAGGAGCGCGGGTAGGGCTTCCAGGCTTTCTGCTGGCACCATGCCCTCCGCGGCAATCTCGCGTACTACGTCTTGGCTGCGGTTCCAGCCCACTACCCGCACCCCTGAACGCACCAGACGGCGGGCCATGTTCCCGCCCATTCTGCCCAGACCGATGATCGCCAGTTCCATCGCTGCTTCCTTCTCCATGCCCTCGAGTCTAAGGCAAAAGCGCAAAAGGCTAAAGAAACGTAACACGCTGTCTATACCCCACCCAAGCGAAGCGCAGAAGAGCCTTTGGTGTGGAGTATGAACCTCCCCCGAGGTATTTGTTGCGCCGGCCGTAGGGGGGGTAGCGTCCCGCCAAGGGCCAGTTGAAAGCCCATGTAGGTGCTCTTTCGGGTAGCAGAACCCATCAAGAGGCTTTCTTATGGCGCCACGGACCTGCCGCAAAGGCAGGGGGCTTGGAGAGTCAGGCTCGATCCGCTTTTTTCCGCATAGCCTCGAGCGCATCCCACTGCTCAGGGGTCACCGCATCCAGCACGTTGAACTCACCTGCGTTCCAAGCACTCTCGCCGCCGTCAATATAGATTAAGTCTCCGGTGATAAAGCCCGCGTAGTCGGAGACCAGGTAGGCAGCGAGGTTGGCTAGCTCGAGGTGATCCCCCATACGCCTGAGCGGGATCCGTTGCGCGAAGAGGCGTTCGATCTCCGGGGTGGGCATCAGCCGGGTCCAGGCGCCCTCGGTGGGGAAGGGGCCGGGGGCGATGGCGTTGAGGCGAATCCCGTACTTGCCCCACTCCGCCGCCAGCGAGCGGGTCATGGCGACCACCCCGGCTTTGGCCACCGCCGAGGGTACCACGTAGCCCGAGCCGCGCTCGGCGTAGGTGGTAGCGATGTTGAGGACGGAGCCCCGCTGCCCTCGGGCGATCCAGCGTTTGCCTAGCTCGAGGGTGCAGTAAAACGTCCCGTGCAGCACAATCCCCAGCACCGCATCCACCGCCCGGTGGGAGAGGCGTTCGGTGGGGGAGATGAAGTTCCCGGCGGCGTTGTTGACCAGCACGTCCACCCGGCCGAAGCGCTCTTCCACCGCGTTGATCATGCGCGTGACCCCCTCCGGATCGCGCACGTCCACCGGCGTGGCAAAAACCTCGCCGCCGGTCTCGGCCATCATCTCCTGGGCCGCTTGCTCGATCACCTCGGATCGGCGGCTGGTGATGGCGACCCGAGCCCCAAGCTGCAAAAACCGGGTGCTCATCGAGCGGCCCAGCCCGGTGCCGCCGCCCGTCACGAGGATCACCTTATCTTTGAGTAAACCTGGCTCAAACATGCGCACCCTCCTAATGTTCGGAGTCCCTCACGCCCTACGGCGTAGGCCAAACGATACCACTCCCGCATGGCTCGTTCTGTCGTGGCCAGACCGCCGTCTAGTCTTGTGGCCGGATCACGAAGGCCGAGGCCACTTCGTCGTCTTCGGCCAGGTTCATGATCTTGACCCCGCTGGTGGGCCGTCCATACAGCGAGATGCTGCCGACTTTGGTGCGGATAGCGATGCCCCGCCGCGAAAGCACCAGCAGGTCCTCATCACCTTCCACCCGCATCAGCGCGGCGAGGTGGCCCACCTTGTCGGTGATCTTGAAGGTAATGACGCCCTGCCCTCCCCGGCCCTGCACCGGGTACTCGGCCACGCTAGTGCGCTTGCCGTAGCCCTTGGTCCCCACCGCCAGCACCTCGCCTGCGTAGCCTCGGGGCAGGATCACCAGCGAGACCACCTGGTCGCCCTGGTCCTTGAAGCGGATGCCGGTCACGCCCTGGCTGGCCCGCCCGGTGGCCCGCACGTCCTCAAGGTCAAAGCGGATGGCTTGGCCGTGCGCGGTGGCCAGCATAACCTGCTCGCCCTCCTGAGCGATCCCTACCCCGATCAGGGTGTCGTTTTCCAGCAGGTTGATGGCGATGAGGCCCGCGGCAGAAAGGTTTTGGTATTCCCGAATCTCGGTGCGTTTGATGAGCCCCTGGCGGGTAGCGAAGACGAAGTAGCCCGCTTCACTCAGGCTACGCACGCCCAGCAGCGCCGCCACCTCCTCTCCCTCGACCAAAGGGAGCATGCTGACCACGTGGGTTCCTCGGGCCTGGCGGCTAGCCTCGGGTAGCTCGAAGACCTTTTCGCGATAAACCCGGCCCCGGTTGGTGAAGAAGAGCAGGTCGTCGTGCATCGAGGCTACGAAAACCTGTACCGCCTCATCTTCTTCCTTGGGCTTCCCGGCTTGGGCGCCCATTCCGCCGCGACCCTGAGCGCGGTACGCCTCGAGCGGAGTGCGCTTCAAGAAGCCCTGGCTGGTCAGGGTGATCACCATCGGCTCATCCTCGATGAGGTCTTCGGGGTTAAAGCCCTCTTCAAACTCGGTGAGCTGGGTACGCCGGGCGTCGCCGTATTTGTGCTTGATCTCCAGAAGTTCTTCCTTGACTACCCCCCACAGCCGCCCTTCGTCCTCCAAGATGGCGGTGAGGTGGGCGATGGTCTCCTGAAGCTCGCGGTATTCCTCCTGTAATTTCTCGCGCTCGAGGCCCACCAGCCGCTGCAATCGCATATCCAAGATGGCCTGGGCCTGTACCTCGCTCAGCGCAAAACGGGCGATCAGCCCGCTTCGGGCTTCGTTGGCATCCGCCGAAGCGCGGATCAGCGCGATGACCTCGTCGATGTGGTCGAGCGCGATCAGCAATCCTTCCAGGACATGAGCCCGTTTTTGGGCCTCGGAGAGCTCGTATTGGGTGCGTCGGTACACCACCTCTCGGCGGTGGTTCAGGTAGTGGCGCAGCAGCTCCGGCAGGCTTAGCACCTTGGGTTCGCCGTTTACGATGGCCAGCAGGTTTACCGTAAAGCTAGCCTGGAGGCGGCTGTGCTTGTAGAGCTTGTTGAGCACCACCTGGGGATTGGCCCCGCGCTTCAGCTCGACGGCGATGCGCATCCCTTGGCGATCGGACTCATCGCGCAAGGCGGCGATCTCCTCGATGACTTTGTTCTTGACCAATCCGGCGATCTGGGCGATCAGGTCGGCCTTGTTCACCTGGTAGGGGATCTCGGTAAAGACCAGCATGGCCCGCCCGTTCTTATCCTCGTTGCGCACTTTGGCCCGGACTTTCAGGCTGCCTCGCCCGCTGGCGTAGGCCTCGCGGATGCCCTTGCGTGAAAGCCGGGCCCCGGTGGGGAAGTCCGGGCCCGGCAACAGCTTCATGATCTCGTCGAGGGAAAGCCCGGGTTGGTCGATGAGGGCCACCAGCGCATCGATGACCTCGCCCAGGTTGTGCGGGGGGATGCTGGTGGCCATGCCTACTGCGATCCCCGTTGATCCGTTGACCAGCAGGTTGGGGACGGCGGCGGGCAGTACCTCCGGTTGAAGGGCGGTGCCGTCGTAGTTAGGGTAGAAGCTGACGGTCTCCTTGTCGATGTCCCGCAGCATCTCGTAGCCCACGCTCGAGAGCCGGGCCTCGGTATAGCGCTGGGCCGCAGGGGGGTCGCCGTCTACCGAGCCGAAGTTCCCCTGGCCATCGATCAAGGGATAGCGCTGGTTCCAGGGTTGGGCCAGCCGGGCCAGGGTGTCGTAGATGGCGGCGTCGCCGTGGGGGTGGTATTTCTTCATCACCTCCCCCACAATGCCGGCGCTCTTGGAGTGCTTGCGGGTAGGGATTAGGCCCTCCTGCAGCGCGGCGTAGAGAATGCGCCGCTGCACCGGCTTGAGGCCGTCGCGCACGTCGGGCAGGGCCCGGTCCACGATGGTGGACATGGCGTAGTTGATGAAGCTTTGCTTGACTTCCTCGGTGATCTCGATGGGTAGGACTTGGGACATTCGCTCTCCTGCTGGGATAAGGTTGCTCCGGTTTGGCTCGAGCGCTCTGCGGGCGCAGAAAAAAAGCGCTGGGAAGCGCTTATTGCCTAACTAAAGCATTATACCGCAGGAGGGGTTTTACGTCAAAAACATAATCTGGCGCGGCCCGAGGGCGCCGCGGGAGCGCCCTCGGGGTGGGGTTGGGTTTCAGATCAAGCTCAGGGGTTGGAAATCGGCGCCCAACACCTTCTGCACATCGGCCTGAATCCAGCGGAGCGAGGCCGCGTAGACGTTGCGGAAGTCGGTTTGGTACTTGAGGGCGTTGAGCTCGAGGTTCTCCAGATCGGGTTCGGAGCCGTAGAGCCCACCTTTGACCCCCCCGCCCATGACCAGCATCAGCCCGCCCTGCCCGTGGTCGGTGCCGTAGGAAGCGTTTTCCGCCACCTGCCGCCCAAACTCGCTGAAGACCATGATCATCACGTCCTGATCGCGGCCTAGGGCCCGCATGTCCTGGCGGAAGGCGTTTAGCGTTTGGGCTAGGTAGCCTAGCAGCGCCTGTTGCCGCACCGGCTGCGCTGCATGGGTGTCCCAACCGCCCAGGGTAGTGTAGTAGACGGAAGAACCCAGCCCCCCGGCGATCATCCGGGCCACGTCGGCCATGGCCTTGCCAAAGGGGTGGTCGGGGTACTGGGCTTTGTTGCTGTAAGCGCGGATCCTACCGATTTTGTCCAACGCCCCGCGCAGGCTGAGCATGGCCTGGCGCACCCCCTCGGCGGGGCCGGAGCGGGGCCGGGCCAGTTCCCGCTCGAGCGCTTCCTCCAAAAGCCCCGGCATGCGCAGGGTAAAGCTGTCCACCCCGGAGATGGCGGGGGCGGTATGTTTGTGGCCGCTGACCGCTTGGGGCGAGGCGTTGCCGATAAAGGTATCGCAGAAAGGGTCCTCCTGAAGATCCCCCCAGCGCCCCAGCCAGCCGGTCTCCTCCTTACGGGTGGGGTCGGCGGTGTGCCAGATCGAGGTGGAGATGAAGTGGCTGCGGTTGGGGTTGGGGTAGCCCACCTGGGGGATGAGGGCCAGATTCCCCTGATCCCACATGCTCATCAAAGGGCGCAGCTCGGGGTGGAGGCCCAGGTTTTGGCCGTTTTGGCCCAGGTCCAGCACACTCTCGCGCCGGATGGCGATGTTGGGCCGCAGCCGGTAGTAGAGGTCGTTTTTGAAGGGCACCAGGGTGTTGAGCTGGTCGTTGCCGCCAAAGAGGTTGACCACCACCAGGATCTTGTCCTTGGACTGCGCGGCCAGGGCGCTCTTCGAGAGCAGCGAGGGGGCAGCCTGTCCCAGAGCCAGCGTGAGCAGGGATTTTTTGATGAACTCGCGCCTGTCCATACACCTCTCCTACAGCAGTTGCGCCTCGGGTTTTACCAGCGAGAGCGCCCCGGAAGCGCCATCCATGAAGACCTCGAGGTCTAACGTCTTCTCGCGACCAGCAAAGGCGCTGATCAGGTTAAGCCGCACCAGAAGCGGCGACTCCGCCAACCAGCTCATCCCCCCCTCCCAGCCTTTGACGGTAGGTGGGTCGAAGGGGATCTGCCCCATCGCGGCCAGCGCGCCGAACACCCGCGCGAGGGCCTTGTCGTCCTCTTTTTGGCCCAGGGTGGGCTTGCGCTCTCCCGCCGCGTAGTGCAGCCCCACCAAATATTCGACGGGGCTCTTGACGATGGAGGAGCGGTTTTCGGGGGCGTAGAACTCCTCGCGGGTGAACAGCCAGCGCAGCATCTCGCGGGTTCCCCCGTCCCGCAAGACCTTGGCGGCCTCCTCCACCAGGGGTTGAGGGGGGTTGGGGTTGAGGTAAAAGGCCAGCAGCTTGCGCCCTACAAAACGATAGGTCTCGGGGTGGGCGATGAGGATCTCCAGCACCTCGTCGCCGCTGTTGATCTGCCGGCCCAAGAAGGTTTTGCTCCCCGGGTCGTGCCAGCGGGGGTTGAACACGTACTCGAGCCCCACGTTGGGGTCGCGGTCCCTTCCCTTGGGCGCCCCGGGAGGGATGCGCACCGTCCAGCCGGTGAAGGCTCGAGCGGATTCGCGGATGTCCTGCTCGGTGTAGTGCCCTGGGCCGATGGTGTAGAGTTCCATCAGCTCTCTGGCCCAGTTTTCGTTGGGGTGCTCCTTTTTGCTCTCGGCGTTGTTGAGGTACAAAAGCATCGCCGGATTTTTGGCGATCGCCTTGAGCAGTTCGCCATAAGGGCCATAGCCGAACTGCCGAAAGATGGCGAACTGGTTCCAGAAATCTATGCCCTGGGCCCCTTGGGTCTCGCGAAACTCCGAGGTGAGGTGTCCGTGCCAGAAGAGCACCAGCCGCTCGGCCGCGGGGGTGGGGGTGGTGAGCCAGTGGGAAAGCCACAGGCCGATCATCTGCCGGTGTTGCAGCCCCTTTTCGTTGGTGGTGGCGGCGGTGCGGTAGGGAGGGGCGGGCGCGGGGTCTTGCAAAAGCGAGTCCACCGCGGCCTCGAGGCCCATCTCGACGAGCCTTTGCGCCTCCTCTTTGCGCCCGCGGGCCGCCGCGCGGCGGAGCAGGTGGGTTGCCTCTGGATAGCTGATCGGTCGGGCCATGCCGATACTCCTTTCCGCCAACAGGATCCAGGGAGTTCCTGAACCGGGTCAGCGCCTTTGGCTTAAGCCAAACTTAAGACGCCGCCCTAGGTTAGGGGCCTACCTCGAGCACCTCCGCCAAGTAGCTCAAGGCCATCTTGTAGGAGAGGGGGCCGAAGCCCGAGACCAGCCCCCGGGCGGCTTGGGCCGTGACCGAGTGCCGTCGGAACTCCTCGCGGGCGTGGATGTTGGAGAGGTGCACCTCGACCACCGGGAGGGGCTGGGATCGGATGGCGTCCAGAAGGGCCACCGAGTAGTGGGTGAGGGCTCCCGGATTGAGGAGAATGGCCATGAACCCCTCGGCCTCGGCTCCCTGGACCCACTCCACGAGCTGGCCTTCGTAGTTGGACTGGCGGTTGACCACCCCTAGTCCCAGCTCCGCCCCCCAGGCTTCGCAGAGCTCCTCTAGCTCCTCGAGGGTGGTGCGCCCGTAAATCTCCGGCTCGCGGCGGCCCAGCATGTTGAGGTTCGGCCCGTTCAATATCAGCACCATAGCGTCCTCTTTAGGCTCTATCCTAACTGGATTAGGCGCTGGCGTCGTGGGACTTCTAGCACCTACGTCGCGGGAAGTTCGTAGTATTTTGGCGATGTGCGCCCATCTTTGATCGCTCTCGCCGGGTGGTTGGCCTTGGCTTTTGCCCAGGGCACCTACACGGTGCAGCGTGGAGACACCCTGTTTTCCATCGCCCAGCGCCATGGCACCACCGTGGAAGCTTTGCAGGCCCTTAACAACCTAGCCGACCCGAGCCAGATCCGGGTGGGCCAGGTGCTCCGGTTGGGCGGTCAACCCAGCGCCCCCGCGGTGAACCGCCGTACCGATCTTCCTGCGCCCATCGAGGCGCTCGAGTGGCCCCGCCAGACCGTCCAGGGCAACGTGGCGGTGATTCGCCTGATCGCAGCCCTGCCCGTGAACGGTCGGGTGCGCTTCCTGGGCGCGGACTACCCGGTCCAGCAGAACCGGGTTCTCCTACCGATCCCGGCCCTACAAGACCCGGGGGTTTACCCGGCCTCGCTCTCGCTTGAGGGCTATGCCCTGCGCTTAGACATCCGGGTCGTGGCCGGGAGCTTCAGCCGCTACATCTTGCAGCTTCCCCCCGACCGCGCGGCCTTGCTGCAACCGGAGAAACTGCGGACCGAGCGGGAGAAAGTGGTAGGGTCTTGCGACTGGGATCGCCCCCAGCAGTGGCAAGGCAACTGGCGCAAGCCGGTGGGCTCCAACCGCGTCACCGATCCTTTCGGTACCCGTCGCAGCTACGACAAAGGAGCAACCTACTCCTTCCACGAAGGGATCGACTACGGGGTTCCGGTGGGCACGCCGGTGCGCGCCCCCGCTGCCGGGGTGGTGGGGCTGGCCGAACCTTTATTCGTGCGCGGCAACGGGGTGACCATCGATCACGGCGATGGGGTGTGCAGCGGATTTTGGCATCTCTCGAAGATCCTGGTCAGGCCGGGGCAGGTGGTCAAGGCCGGCGACCTCATCGGACTCTCCGGCAATACCGGCCTTTCCAACGGCCCCCATGCCCACTTCGAGATCCGCGTTCGGGGTGTGCCGACCAACCCCGCCCCGTGGTATTGGAGTGCGCCCTAAAGCGTCGCGGACGCGCCGCCGCCTCTGGCCGGTGCCCAGAGCATCCCGCCCAGCGCGGCCCAAAAGTACCGGGTTGCGTCGGACGCAAAACTTGAAGCGCACGACGGTTTTAGGAGAGCGCCTCTATAGCCAGGGCCACCGAGCCCCCGGTGCCGTGGCAGATCGCGGCTAAGCCCCGGTGCTTGCGGTGGGTGTGCAGAGCGTGGATCAAGGTGACGAGGATGCGTGCCCCGCTGGCTCCGATGGGGTGGCCGATGGCGATGGCCCCGCCATGCACGTTGAGCCGCTCCATCGGCACGCCCAGCAAGCGGTGGAACAGGATATTGTTGAGGGCAAAGGCCTCGTTGTTCTCAAAGAAGTCGAAGTCGGCGATCTCCAACTTCAACCTGCTTAGCAGCTTCTTCACCGCCGGGATAGGCGCTTCAGGGAAGCGCCAGGGCTCGCCCGCCGCCCAGGCCGACCCCAGAAGGCGGGCGATCGGCTTTAGGCCGTGCCGCTCCACGGCTTCGCCGCTGGCCAAGAGCAAGGCCGCCGCCCCGTCGGAGATTTGTGAGGCGTTGCCGGCCGTGAGCGTTCCGCCCTGCTTGAAAGCCGGTCGCAGGGAGCTCAACGACTCGAGCGTGGTGTCCGGGCGGACCCCTTCATCCTTGTCCAGCAGCTCTGTTCCCCTACGGGTCTTGATTTCCATGGGGGCGATCTCTGCGCGGAAATGCCCCGCCTCTTGAGCTCTGGCCGCGCGCCGGTGAGACTCCAAGGCCACCGCGTCGAGCTCGGCGCGGCTCACCCCGAACTCCGCCGCCAGCCGCTCGGCCTGCTCCCCCATAGCCTCCGCGGTGAAGGGATCGGAAAGGCCGTCCCGCTGGAGGATGTCTTGGAGTTGCTCCGGGGCCCCGGCCAGGTACTTGTATCCCCAGCGCGCCCGGTGAGAGAGGTAAAACCCGCTCTGGCTCATGCTCTCCATTCCTCCCACCAACACCAGCTCGGCTTGCCCACTTTGGACCGCCAGGGCCCCATTGGCCACGGCTTGCATTCCCGAGGCGCAGACCATGTCCACCGCGTAACCGTCTACGCTGGCTGGGATGCCCGCCTGGAAGGCGGCTTGGCGGGGGGGGAGTTGTCCGTGCCCGGCCCTTAGCACCTGGCCAAAGATATACAGATCGAGATCAGAGCCCTGGACACGACCTTTTTCTAAGGCCGCCCGCATCGCGTGCGCTCCCAAGTCCATGGGGGAAAAGTCCTTGAGCGCCCCGCCAAACTTGCCAATCGGGCTGCGAACCGCGGAAACCACGAACACTTCACGCATGTTGCCTCCTCTGCTGCGAACCTCAGCGTGACAAGCTAAACCTGATACCTATGCTACGGGATCTAGGAGCCGGGCGGAAGAAACCCCCCCAGGGCAGTTCGTTTTTGGGTTTTGCTCAGGCTGATTTCCAGCTCGCTGAAATTCCGCTCCTGATATAGCTCTACCTCTCCTTGCCGCTTGGCCTCGAGCAAGGCGGCAAACCCCACGGTCTGCTCGGCCCAGGTGGTAAGAGGCAACTGGCGGAACACGCTCCGGCGCACCTGCCGCAAGAAGCTTCCTATCCGCTCCCAGGCCTCGCGCAGACCAAAGGTCTCCTGTTCCAACGCCAGCTCAACCCGCCGGACAAAGGGGCGGGCTGCTTCCAGAAGGCGCTCCAGCGGTAGCTTGCGCAGCCGCCGGTCCTTGGGCAGTGGGGGCGGTGAAACCGGCAGGACGCGTTCGCGTTCGCGGGCCCTCCGCTCGAGGAAGGCCACCGCCTCTTCCAGAGCCACCAAAGTCTCCAGGAAGCCAGCCTGGGCCTCGGCTTCCTCCCAGATCTCCTCGGGGGTGGGCTTAGGATGCCGGGTGAACGAGCGCAGCTTGAATAGCAGCAGCTCCGCCAGGATCGGGAGCAGCTCGCTGCGCTCGAGCAAGGCTCGGGATTCAACCTGGGCCATGGCCTGCTCGACCAGAAGCAGCACCGGCAGCTCCGCGGCCGATAGGCGTCCATTTTTGACGGCCTGGGTCAGCTCGAGGGCGCTCCCGGCAAAGCCAGGGAACTCCAGGTGGATGAAAGGGGAGCCGGAAAGCGCGTTCACGCCCAAACCATACCCGATATCGCTCCTGCCAGGACGCCCCACCCGAGCCCCAGCGAGGCGGCGGCTGTAATACTTTTCTGCCCGGGGCGGATGCTCCACCGCGACGTGAGGACAAGTTGCCAGTACACCAAGTACCCCGAGCGGGCCATCAAACCCTATTCACCTGCTGTTTAGAGGGAAACCGCAGCAGCCCGATCTTTTCCCGTACCTCCTCCATGGTGGCTTGGGCGATTTGGCGGGCTCGGCGAGCTCCGTCCTCGAGGCTGTCCAGCACGTAGTCGGGGTTTTGTCTTAGCCACTCGGCTTTTGCGCGGATGGGCTGGGTAGCCTTCATGTACTGCTCAAAGAGGATCTGCTTGATGGCCAAGGTGCCGATCCCGGCCCGGCGATGTTCTTCCTTGAGCACCTCGACCATCTCTTTGGGGGCGAAGTAGGGCAAGAACTTGAAGACCACGCTGCGTTCAGGATCGCCGGGGTCGGCCAGGCGGAGGCGGGCGGGGTCGTCGGGCAACAGGCGGATCTTCTCCCACACCGACTTGGGATCTTCCAAAAGGCCGATGGTGTTCCCCGCTGATTTGCTCATCTTGGCCTTGCCGTCAATCCCAGGAACCCGAGGGGCATGGGGGTTCAAATAGGCGTTGGGCTCCGGGAACGTCTCCCCGAAGAGGGCATTGAAGCGGCGGGCGATCTCGCGCGCAAGCTCGAGGTGTTGCAGCTGGTCTTCGCCCACCGGTACGGTGTCGGCTTTGTAGATCATGATGTCCGCCGCCTGTAACACCGGATACATCAAAAGCCCAGCCCCTACCGATTCGAGCTTGGCGGCTTTGTCCTTGTACTGGGTCATGCGTTGGAGGTCCCCCACCGGCGTGAGGTTGGTGAAAACCCAGGAGAGCTCGGTATGCTCAGGGACGTGGGACTGGACAAATAAGGTGACGTGCTCGGGGTCGAGCCCGGCAGCTATATTGACCAGGGCGGCTTCAAAAGTGCGCTGGGCGAGGAGTTCCTTTTCGTAGGCCAAAGGGTTGGTCATGGCGTGGTAGTCCACGATGCAGTACAGGGCTTCACGGCCTAGTTTTTTCCCCAAATCGACGTAGTTGACAATCGCCCCCAGCCAGTTGCCGATGTGGATCTCTCCGGTGGGTTGAATACCCGAAAGCACGCGTTTCACCGGATCAAGATACCAAAAGCCGAACTCCATACGCAAAAGATTCGTTTTGCACGCGCAAGGAATTCCTGTGGCAAAGTGTGCCATAGACCCCGACCCTCAACCCTCCATTCGCTAAAGTGGTCGGTATGCGACGTGGCTTGATGTGGGGGCTGGTGGCCGTCTACCTGGCGCTGTGGGCGATAGGAATTGAGGCACAGCAACGCGCGCAGATTCCCCTGAGTGCCCAGCAGATTCAAGCCAGCGTGGAGAAGGTATACCAGCAAGCCCGCGCCGCCGCGGTACGCATCGAGACCATTCCCGAGGGAATTGGCTCGGGATTTTTTATCACCGGCGACGGTTACGTAATGACCGCCTATCACGTAGTGGAGGGGGCCGAGCTGCTCAACGTGCGCACCGCCGGAGGTGCGCTACTGCGGGCCGAGGTAGTGGGCTACGACGAACCTCGAGACCTGGCTATCCTCAAGGTTCAGCCGAACCGACCGGTGACCTTCCTCGAGCTCGAGACCCAGCGGGCCTTGCAGCTGCGCGACCTGGTGCTTTGCATTGGGAATTCCCGGGGCGATTTTCTGGCCCCCCGACCCGGCGTGGTGACGCAACTGGACCGCAACCTTTCTCCTTTCTTCCCCGCCGGGCTGGTGGCTTCAACCATGCGGCTGGCGCCGGGAGATTCGGGCGGGCCGATCCTCAACGACCAAGGGAAAGTGGTGGCCGTTGCGGTGGCGATTGGCCGCGACGAGAACGGCTTCTCGAGCTACGGGGCTCCCCTGGTCGGCCTCGAAAAACGCATCGGTGAGCTCAAGACTGGGGCCAAACGAAGCTGGCCCTATGTGGGGCTGAATC
The DNA here is from genome assembly GCF_003226535.1 of Meiothermus sp. Pnk-1. Classification (NCBI taxonomy): domain Bacteria; kingdom Thermotogati; phylum Deinococcota; class Deinococci; order Thermales; family Thermaceae; genus Meiothermus; species Meiothermus sp. Pnk-1. The sequence goes on from NZ_QKOB01000010.1 coordinate 41,988, forward strand.
TGGCCGAGCTAAGCGCCCAAGACATCCAGGAGTTGGGCCTTGATGTGCCACCCGGGGTAATCTTCTCACGGGTGCTCCCGGGGAGCGCCGCCGAGCGGGCGGGGCTCGAGCCCACTACCCTGGCCTTCACGCGCGACGGGCAGGTAGTGGGTAGGGTAGGGGATATCATCCTCGAGGTCGATGGGCATAGGGTCTTTACCGCTAACGAGTTCGCTGCGCTGGTGCGGGCCAAAGAGGTAGGAGATACGGTCACCCTCACCGTTTGGCGAACCAGCGGCAAGGTAGAACACATTCCGATCGTTCTGGGTCCCAATCCAAGCCAGGCCAGCCGATAGCAAAAACCAACTCCCCCGGGTAGGGGGAGTTTTTGGTGCCGGGAACAGGACTTGAACCTGCACACCCGTAGGGGTACACGACCCTGAATCGTGACATGAACCCAGCCCCCTACAAGCACCGTGCAGCACAGCATTTCTCCGATAGCTCTTCGCTCAGTGGTTACGCGACCGCCCTCAAGATAGCGCATTTTGCTGTACCGGCGCAGCTCTTTATACACTAAACATCGGAGAACTACTATGCCGAATGCCAGAATCTCCCTACCCAAAGCCAAACTATCCGCCGTACTAGGCCACCTGGCCAAAATCCCCGCCTCGCTGTCGATGACCACCATCCAGACGTCCCCCGATGGGCTGTGGCTATACCAGAGCGGGCATGGGCTGGACGTTCAGCTCTGCTTCCCGGAGGCCCGCACCGAATCGCGGGTGACTACCTCTGTCAACACTGCGGCGCTCGCCCAGATGGTGAGTGTAGCGCCGGGCGAGGCCGTCGAGGTCGAGGTGGGGCCATCCGGCCTCAAGTTTGGGACTGGCGGGTATCGAGCGAGCCTCAACGGGCTCATCGTCGATTACGATGAGCCCCCCATTGAAGCCGAGGGCGGCGTCGTGGTCCCCATCGCCGAGCTGGGGCGGGCCATCCGCTGCGTGCGCCATGCCGTGGGCGGTGTGAACCGGCCCCATTTCCGGGGGGTGCAGCTAGAGTTCTCCCCCGGCAACCTGCGGGCGGTGGCCTCGGATGGCTACCGCCTGGCCCGCTACGACCTGGGCGTGGATGGCCCGCTGAACGGGAAAGCCATGCTCCCGCTGAAGCCCCTGGATGCTGCTTTGGGCATCCTATCCACCCAGGATGGGGCGGCCACCCTTCAGCTCCACGGCGGGCGTCTGGCCGTCATCGGGGAGGCGGTGCGCCTGGCGCTCACCCCGATGGGGCAGGGGCTGCCCAACGTTGAGAACGCCATCCCCAAGAGCTATGTGGCCGAGGCCATCGTGGACCCCAGGGCGCTGATCCAGGCTATCCGGCGCGTTTCCCTGCTCTCGCCGCAGGACAACCGCCGGATCGATCTGAGCTTTTCCGAGCAGCGCCTGGAGGTTCGTGGCGCTGGGGACTACGGCGAGGGGCGGGATGAGGTTCCGCTGGACACCTACCGGGGCGAGCCGCTGGCCCTATCGCTGAACGCGGTGTACCTCTACGATGCCCTCTCCTGCATCGAGGGCATGGCCCGGATCAAAATATCCGACCCGAGGAGCCCGATTGCGGTGGAGGCGCTGGAGGATGCGAGGTATCTGGGGGTGATAGCCCCAATCCTCAACCCCTGAATAGAAGCGCCCCCTAGGTTTCCCTAGGGGGCGCGCTGGTTTGCCCTCGGTCAGCGGGGCTGGGGCTCCGGCCCCTCCAGCACCGCCTTGATCAGTTCGGCCACGCCGCTGTGCCCGGCGCTTCGGGCCAGTTTGAGCAGGCTGCTGTACCTGGGGATGTTGCTGTAGCTGCGCCACTGGTAGGGGGTGGCGTAGGCCAGGCCGTGCGATTCGAGGCCGAGGGCGTATTCCGCCAGCCCGGCGAGGAACTGCCTTAGCCCGCGCCCTTGCCATGTGCACTTGGCCTCAACGGCCCACGCCAGCAGGTCCACCGGCTCCATCCCCCGCGCGCGGGCCATAGCCTCGATGCTCTGCCGAGGCCAGCGCCGCCCGTTACGGATATAGCTGGACATCGACTCGCTGACAGCCCCAGGGGCGGCCTCCGCCAGGCGGGCGAACATTTGCGCATCGGCCTTTACCATCATTTCCCCTCCAGCGCCCTCGCCTCGCCGAGGGCCAGCGCGAACATATCGCGTATCATCGGGGGCCGCAGCCCCTGGCCGATCAGCCGCGTGAACTCCGAGTAGATGATGGAGCCCCCGTACAGCGCGGCGGCCAGCGCCGCTTTCTCGGCGCGCCCCTGGGGATTGTAGCGCTCCACAATCCCTACCCAGCGCCCCTCTTTCCAGGCATAGCAGTCGAGCAGCGCCCGGTGGGCCTTTTGCAGGGCTTCCTCCAGGCGGCTATCGTCTCGTTGGACGAGATCACGCACCCATCCCCGCAGCAATGCTTGCGGGCGAGCGCACAGCTTATCGGCGGCAGTCGCTCTGTCCATACAACTCTTAGTATATCAAAAACTTTAGCAGTCAGCCGCTATAGCTCTATACTTTGAGCTGATGGAGGCTACGCTGGATAACGAACTGAAGCGTTCGGGGACATTCCCCTGCCCACTCTGCGGCGGGGAACGCACCGTATCCTCTCGCCACGCGAAAAAGGTTACGGGGGAGGATGGGATGCCGGGGGTGCTCCGGCGGGGGCGGCGTTGCCTGGAGTGTGGGGCCAGGTGGGCCACGCTGGAGCTGGTGGTGGTGGGGAGCGTCGTCCGGGATGGGCGCGTCGTCCTCTGAGGGGGTAGCGGTGCTGGCGTTTTATCTGCTTTCCCCGATGCGGGTCGCGCTATATGCCTATCCGGCGGGCGATATAGAGGTGTACGCCTCGGAATCGCCCTATGTCCCGGAGGGCCTGGTCGTCCAGATGGCGAAGGCCCTGCTGCGCCCGCCCGCCCCGCTGGATGAGAACGCCTCAAGCGGCGGAACGCTCCGGGCCAGCGTACAGATGGCGCGGCCCTCGGGCTGGATTTTCCGCTACGCCGAGCGCGATCTGCTGCTCCCCCAAAGCGGCTACTTGGCGGCGCTGAACGAGATGGCGACCAAGGATCGGATAACGATCCGGGAGTGGTTCGAGCGGAGCAGGCGGGTCGTACTGGTGCGCCTGGAGGATGGGCGGGAGGTGCCGCTTTCCCAGCTCACCCCAGGAGAGGCGGCCATAGCGACGAACCATCGGGCTCGCTGGCAGCACCCGCCGCTGTTTTTCTATGGCGGCCCCACCGAGTACGGGCTGTCGTTCATGCGCCTGGCCGCCCGGTTGTTCCCGGAGTACGCCACGCGCAAGACGGTGCGCCGGGTGGCCTGAAAGGAGGCGCGATGCTGGAGGAGCTGGAGAAGCTGCGTTCGTTTGTCCGTCGGATCAAGATCAAAGGGCGCGAGGGCTATGTGCTCAAGCCCTCGAAGGAAAATCCCAGGGTCAAGCGCTGGATGCGCCTGCCCGAGTCGTCCGGGCAGACTAAGCCGCAAGGGCGGGCTGACGTGGAGCTATTCCCCTCCAAGCGCTACAACCCCGCCACAGATACCCTGGTGGAGGAGCAGGCGCTGTTCCCGCTCCCCGACCCCACCCCGGAGCAGATGGCGCGCTCCCGGCTCAAGTATCTGGGCCTGGACCTGGAGACCGGGCAACTGCCCCCCTTCGACCTCATGGACGGCAAGGAAAAGCGTGAACTGGGGCGCGTTGTCGGGCCGCTGCTTCACCGTTCCCAGTTTGACCTTGAAAGCCTGGAAGACCTCGACGGGGAAGAGGAGTTCTGGGAGGGCGTGGCCGAGGGGATGGATATAGATGAGCGCTACAGATTATTCAATCTGCTAGACGACCAATCCATGCGCGATGCGGCACGGGCGATGCTGGCCGATTTGGACGCCGAGAAAGCCTTCCGCATGGCCTTCGACGATATAGTTTCCAGGGTGGGAGATAGCCTGTCCGCCGCCGATAAGGCGGCAGAGCTACTCCACCCCTACTACGGGGGCGAACTCGATGCCGTAGTAAACGCTTTACTGGAGAAGAATAGCAGCGACGGCGGGCTCGTGGACGATAGCCAGTACGACGAGCGCGCCAGGGCGATGCGCGAGAGCCCGTGGGCGGACGCGGTGCTGGGGGCAAAGGGCAACTCCAGCGAGGAGCGCATTCAGTCGCTGTCCACGCCCGAGACGTGGGAAAAGGCGGTGGAGGTGTCCCGCACGTCTGCTCGGGGGCGGGGGCTGTCGCGCGTTCAGGCAATGTATGAAAAGCTGCATCCCGCAGATCAAGCTATGGTGCGGGAAAAACTGGCTACCTACTGGGTGCGCTCCGCCGAGGAGCCCATGTTTGACGTGGTGCAGCCAGCCAGCCGGGCCGACTCGCTGCTGCTAAAGGACAAATACGAGCCCCGTCCGGCGGACGGCCTTGGGGACCGGCGCATCGAGATCGAAAACAACCTAGGGATTGGCCGCGTCACCTACGGCGTGCTGGCCTATCCGGGGATGGCCCCCGGCTACCTGGACGGGCGTTCGTCGCCCGAGTACCTGCTAGATCGCCACACGATGGAGGCGGGCAACTACATTTTTGGCAAGCCAAACGGTCACACCGCGCCAGAACCGCTGCACCTGCGCTTCCGCATCCCCGAGCTGGACCGGCGCTCCCTGTCGTACTCGGATGATGACTCGTATTACTATGGCGGGTACTCCCCCTTCGGGGAGGCGAACATCACCGCCTCGCTGGCCAACCTGTATCGGATGATGGTAGACGGCGATTCGCCGTCTGCGCTCTACGATCTCAACCCCTCGTACCTGGAGCTGCACCATCCGGGGCCGATTGACATGGAGTATTTGCGCGAGGTATGGGTGCCGCTGCTGAGCGAAGGTTCCTTGCGGCGCGGCGAGGTGAACCCGCGCGACCTGATCCGGCAACAGCAGCAAGAGCTGGGCTTGCTGTACCAAGCCCTGCAACCCATCTCCGAGAGGGACAATCCGCCCGAAATCTATCTCTACAACCCCCAGCTCGGCTTCAGCGATGTGGAAGGCAAGAGCGCCGATGACAGCCGGGTGCGCGATTTTGCGGCGCGGCTGCGCGACGAGGTTGCCGCCGCGTCGTTTATGCCCAAAAATATCCGGCTGTGGCTGCCTGCTAGACTCAGGGAGGAGGTGGAAAGGCTGTGACCTACGATGAATACGTGGAGAAGTACGGGGCCGACGGCTACGTGAAGCCGTTTTCGGCTAGCGAAGCGGCCAACCCCGAGGAGCTGGCGCGTCAGGTGGCCGCCGGGCGGCTGGCGGCGTTTACCATTCCCAGGCAAGAAGAGGGGAAGCTGATGAGCGGCGCGCTGATGTGGTGCCCGCACATCGCGGGCTACCCGTGGTGGTTCGCGGGCATAGCCTGGGAGCAGGCCCCCGATCTTCCCCCGCTTGAGGATTTGTACAAGAACTTGCGGCTCAGCCCCGAGGCCGCCGCCAAGCTGCCCGCCTACCGCGTTGTAGGGGTCGGAATGGGGGCTCAGGCCCCGCTGATAGCCCACTACCTCCACCGCGCGTACTTACAGAGCTACTACTGGCTGACCGATCCCAAGGTCATCTATACAGCCAGGACGCCCTGGGACCCTACAGAGGGCTTGCGCCGCAAGAAGGATGGTTAGCGTGGCCGACACCCCTCGTACCGTTTCCTACGCTCGCATCCTGATCAAGGGGCGCGAGGGGTACGCCCTGCTGCCCTCCAAGGCCGACCCCCGCAAGCGGCGCTGGCAAAAGCTCCCCAAAGCCGATCAGTCAGCCGGGACGACTAAGCCAAAGGGGTTCGGCTCGCTGGCCCTGCCCGGCTGGGAGCGCCGCCTTCCCGAGCGACTGCCCTTCGAGCGCTTCGGCAACCTGAGCAAGGGGGAGATGGGGCGTAGGGGGCCGGTGCTGCTGGCCGAGGTCGAGGGATCGCGGGAGGGGGAGCGCTGGGTGCTGAAGCCCTCCAACGAGGGCGCGGCGGCCAACGAGATCATCGCCAGCGTGGTGGGGCGCAGCCTGGGCCTCAACGTGCCCCCGGCCATCGTGGTCGAAAAGGAGGCTGATCTGCTGGCGGGCTCGCTGTACGTGCCCGAGCTGCGCCACGTGGCCTCCTTCAACGTCCGCAACCAACTCATCTTCGGCCCCGATGGCCCCGAGGACATCCCCAACTACTGGCCGCAGGCGGCCCTGGGCAAGATGCTGGGCGACATAGACCGCAAGGGTGGCAACTGGGGGGTGGCCCCCGACGGCCAGCGCTGGGACTTCGACTTCTCGCTGAGCGAGGGGGCCAGCAAGTTCGTCGCCCCGGATACCCCGGACTGGAACCGCCAGCGGCTGATCGATTTCCGGGAGGCCATCGAGTGGGGACGCTCAAAACTCAGCCCATCGGCCTTCCGGCGCTACCTCGAACCCTTCCAGGCGATAGCGGATACCGACCCGGAAAAGCTCTACGGCTGGGCCGGGAGGGTGGGGGATTTGGGCGGGCTTTTCCTGGGCAAAGGCCCTCTCGGCCCTTCTCTCATCAAGGCCGGGCACGCCAACCGCAAGGCCGTGCAGGCCGCACTCCAGGAGGCGCGATGATCCGTTTTGCCCTCAACCTGATCGCCCCCGACCGCATGAACACTCACGGCATCGGGGTGTACGGCACCGAGGTGGTGCCGGGCTGGGAGTTCCCCCAGGCGTGGCTGGAAGCTGCAAAAACCTATCGCCCCGATCTCCCTGAGCACCTGAGCGCGCTGGCCTGGATGCTGGCGGTGCATAGCGGTCAGATCAACGTAGGGGGGTACTATCCGGTGTGGGCGCTGGGCCGGGTGGAAGAGGCCCAGGCCCTGGTGCAGAAAGGTGGACAGGATGGCGACAAATGACTTTGATGGGGAGCCGCTTCGCCTGATCCGGTACGGCGGCGACAACTCGGTGTTGGCGGAGATCGAGTGGCGGGGGCCGGGAGACTACCGGGTGCTCAGCGGGCAGCTCGACGACGACGCCAAAGATGTGCTTGAGGCAGTGGGCGATATGCCTTACTACATCGATGGCTACGCCAACGTCAGCGATGCCTACGAGGGGAGGCCCTATTTCGGGTGGCCCGAGGAGGACGAAGGCTGAGCGCCTTCGTCCGGGCTGGTTCTTTGTATACAGATAGCTGAGGGATTATGTCGAAGCCGAACCGCGCTGTTTCTTACGCCCGCATCCTGATCAAAGGCCGCGAGGGGTACGCCCTGCTGCCCTCGAAGGAAAATCCCAAGGTCAAGCGCTGGATGAAGCTGGATAACAGCGCAGGTAAGGCCAGCATCAGCCCCTCTCAGCTTGAGAAGGGGTTTATGGCCTACCTGAACGACCCGGATGCCTACCGGCAGATGCCCCCGGCCCTCACCGCCGCCCTGTTGCGCGGGGAGGCCCGGCTGCCCTACGACGTGGTGGCCCAGCTATCCCGAGCCCAGACTGCCGCGTGGCAGGGGTACGGGGGCTACCAGGATTTGATCAAGCTGATTGAGGGCGGCCAGACGGCGGCGGGGCAGTTCGGGCAGGACCACCTGGCCCTCATGGAGCACCTATCGCGGCAAAAGCGCCCGCTGCTCACCGATACCTACGACGCCTACGGGGGCGAGTTCGAGGGCTGGGCCGGGGAGGTCGAGAAGGGAGTCGAAAAGCTGGGCGGCAAGGTTTTGGGGGCCATCCCCCGCACCTCCGCGTTCGAGTGGGATTGGAACTGGGGACCGCCCGACCCCCGGCAGATTCGCCAGGATGCAGGCGAGCGCACCATCCTGATCAACCCCGAGGCCACCCTGGTGATCGCCCCGCCCGAGGGCCGCGAGGCGGAGTTTGCGCGGGAGTATTGGAACGGCATCGTCAAGGACGCCCCCAAGAGCGCGGAAAAGGCCAAGGCGAGCGAGCGGCTGAGCGCGATCATGCCGTCGGTGATCCCGTGGGTGAAGCGGGGACAGACGCCGCCTGGGAGAAAGGGCGAAAAATATCGAAAGGCCCTCAAAGAGCTGCAAAGTTTGCAGTCGGAAGAGGCCGCTCTGCACCGCGAGGCGTATGAGCGGGGCGAGAAACTGTCCTCGATGGCCTGGTACGAGCCCGATACCCGTGGCAACTACGCGCCGGGCGAGGGCTGGAACTGGGGCCGCCTCACCGCCACCGAGAACGGCATCCACTACATCTCTTCCGACCTGGACGAGCCGGGGCCGCAAATCGTGGTCGGCCCCGCCGTCTCCCAGTGGATCGGCTACTCCCGCGTCGGGGCGGAAGACATCTACCGGAAGGGGGCGAAACCGAGGAGCTTCGCCCAGCCTGCTAAGCTGGAAGGCATGAACGAGGAACTGAAGCCTTTCACCTTCCCCTACTGGGCGACCCTGATCAACTTCACCCTGGCTAACGAAGTGTGGTACGACCTGTATGGCGCTAGCAGCGGCGGCATCGACGAAAACGACGACGCCTACGACGTGCCCTTCCGCCTGGCTAACCCCGACGGCGGGGCCTGGGTAGCGGTGTTTGCTTCCGATGCCTTCATCCCGAGCACCCCCGGCCCCTGGCGCAACGTCAGCTACAACCCCTTCCAGGTGCTGTGGGTCAACGAGCGCGGGCAGTGGGGCTACAGCAGCTACGACGACCTGAGCGCCCTGGGCGGCAGCTTGCGGAAGCTGCGGGAGGCCATTCGCCCGGTCAGCGAGTTCCCGGAGTTCAAGATGCCCCCGGCGCTGGATGCGGTGCTGCGGGCCAACGCCGAGCACGGCTGGCCCCTGGAGCGGCTGGTGGCCCTGGCTCGGGGCGAGGTCACGGTGGACAACCCGACCTTGAAGCTGTGGAGCGAGGAGGGGAACCCCGAACTCTTGAAGCGGAAGAAATAGGCCAGACCCTTGTCCGGGGGCGCAAACGCCCCCGGATTTTCGTGCCGCAAAGGAGCGACGATGGACGAGAACGATATTAGCCCGCTGGCCCTCAAGCTGGCCGAGCTGCTGCTGCTGGCCGCGCAGTTGCCGGATCAAGAAGACCAAGCGGAGCAGGAACAAGACGAGGGCGGAGCAGACGTGGCCCCGCCCAACACCACGTTTGAGTGCCCCTGCTGCGGAGGGCTGGTGGAGGCCAGCGAGGCCCTGCCCAACCCGGTCACGCCGGTACTGGTAGGCACCTGCCCGCAGGGGAACGCGGCGCTGGCTATCCCCGCGACCAACTATGCGGTTTGCCGGGATGGGGGCGGGGAGCTGATTGTCTTCGACGCCGGAGGTGACGATGCCGCGTCCGATGGTGCGGGATAACGGCGATGGGACGGTGGACGTGCTGGGGCATCCGATCTGGAGTACCGGCACTTTCTTCGGGCATGGCAGCCCCCGAGAGGGCGACACCTTCAGCGCCGACGACCTGGAACAGATCGCAACGGATATGCGGGAGCTGGAGGACGAGCTGGACCCCAGGCTCTACGCCGGGCACCCCCTCCACCCCATCCTGAAGTTCCTGGCCCGCCCCAAAGGGCGGGTGCGCAACTTCCGGCGGGAGGGGAACTTCCTGCTGGCCGATTTCCTGGGCGTCCCCCGCTCGTTCTGGGAGCAGATCAGCCAGGATCAGGCCCGCTTCAGCCCGGACATGATGGTGGGCTACACGTCCCGGCGCACCGGCAAGCGCTACCCCTGGGTGGTGACCGGGCTCGGGGCGCTGGGGGCGGTGCTCCCGGCCAATACGCTGCTGCCCCCGGCGGGGGCCGAGTACCACTACTACGGGGCCTCGGCCTTCCCCTCGGTCTGATTGCGGATGCGCCAGTAGATGGCCGCAGCGGCCTTGAGCAGGTCGCCGCCGTGCTCGGCGCGCAAAAAGCCGCGCACCCGCTCCTCCCCCAACCGGGCGAGGGTGCGATCCAAAATCGCCCGCGCCAGCTCGGGGGGGGAGAACGCCTTGCGCCCGAGGTTTTCCGCGATCTCGATCTCGCGGGCCTCGTCGTCCCCCATCGCGCGGGCGATGGCCGGGGCGCTATCCAGCCCGGCGGCTCGGGCGGCCAGGAAGCGGCGGCGGCCCGCCACCACCTCGTAGCCCCTCGCCGTGGGACGCACGATCAGGGGCACCCGTATCCCCTCGGCGCGCACCGATTCCACCAGTTCCGGCTCCGGCTCGTCCTTGAGCCGGTAGCTGTGGGCGATATACAACCGGTCCAGCGGGATTAGCTCGACGTTCGCTAGCATACGCCGTCAAGTATATTTGACTTTGTGCATACCAAGATTTACTCTGTGGGTATGGTTGACTTGAAAACGATCAGCCCCGCTGAGGCCAAGGTGTGGCTGTACGTCGCCCTGGGCCACGATCCGAGCGTCAAGGCGCACGTGGCCCGCACCCTACGCCTCTCCCGGCCCACGGTGATCAAGGCCATGAGCAAGCTGTCCGGGCTGCCGGTGGTCGCCCGCCCCCGTCTGTCGCGGCTGCTCCCCTACATGCCCCCCACGGCGGCCAAGTTGGCCCTGTGGCTGCACTTGGGCGGGCGGATCGATGACCTCAAGGGGGTGGCGGCGGAGGCGGGGATGTGCCACAAGTCTGTGCGCGCCGCTCTCCGGTGGCTGGTCGAGCAGGGGCTGGTCGAAGAGGAAGGGGCCTCGGGATTTTTTTTGACGGGGGGTGTAAACCCCATTCCCGTGGCGTCAAAAGTTGACACCCCCGTCAAACCCATTCCCCTGCCCAATCTCGCCCCTGCCGCTGGTAGCCGGAGCGGCGGCGCGGGCGCGGGGAGGGGGGGAGCGCGGAATGGGGGGGAGGGGATTGCTGCCTCGCCCGGATTTTACAGGGAGGGCGTCAATCCTATTCCGGTAGCTGTCAACCTTATTCAAGGGGGTGTAAATCCCAATCCCATCGAGGTGAGAATCGCTGTCCCCGACGCGGTTCTCGGCTACGGGAACCGTTTTGACAGCACCGGAGTGGGGGTTTATCCCGTCTACAACGGCATTTCGGTGGGATTTTTGCTCTCACCGGCGCATTGGGATTGGGATTATATATCTAATACCAGTAATACTAATACCAGTAATACAGATTCACCTAGGAGTGTATTAGGGAGAGATAGGGATAGTGGAGTAAAGGATAGGGGGGTGTGGGGGGAAAGGAATGAGGAGGAAGGGAAAGAGAGGGTTGCCCCCGCCGCCGTGGACCTGCCCTCAGCGGCGGCCCCTGCTGAAGCTCAGGGGGCCGTTCTCATGAGAGGCGATAAAACGGCTTTTACGCCCTCCGATTGCCCTGACTCGACACTCAGTACACCTGGAACCTCAGAGGCGCTTCCCGACCGGCTACAGTCGCTTCCAGGGGGTGGCGCTGGGGGGGAGCTGGACATGTGGTGGCTCAGCGCCGAGTCGGCCTCGGTCAACCCGGTAGAGGCCATCCGGCAGTTGCAGATTTGGCGCTACCGGGAGCTTTGCGGTAAGGAACCGGATGCGGGGCTCCAGGACCGTTACGGGCGGGACGCTTTCGCCATCTTGCGCTGGCTCAAAATCAAGCGGCGGCGCTACTCCTGGCTGCTGGATTTCGTTTCCTGGAGCAACGAGAACGATTTTTGGAGCGGCAGGGAGCCCAGCAAGGACGGCAGGCGCTATAAATCCTGGCCCTACCTGCTGCAACTGCTTCACACCCAGGCGGTGGAGCAGTTTGACAGGGCGTCAAGCCAAGCCCCCGGCCCGGCCATGAGCGAGGCCATGGAGCGTCAACGCGCCCGCCTCAAGGAGCAGGCCCGGAGCTACCAGCCTGGACAGATGTTCCGCACCCCGGAGGGGCAGTACGCCCGCGTTGATCGCATTGCGGGGCAGTGGATCATCCTCGATGTGGGCTCCCTCGACGAGATCGGCAACCCCATCGGGAAGGGGCACCGCGAGCGGGCAGTGACCGCCGACGACCTGGCCCGGATGACCCCGGTTGACGGTGTACTTGACCGCTAGTATACTGAGCGCTTGAGATGATTGAGATGCAAAAAGCTGAGACGGCGGGAACGCTAATCACCGTGGCCTGCGACCACCAGTTTCACCTGTTCCGGCTGAGCCTCGAACCCGAGGCGTTCCGGGCCTGCAAGTGCCCGGAGCTGGCGCTGCGGGCGGGGGACGCTTACCTCCGCCGGGCGCTCGACCCCCGGCAGTCGATCTTGTCCAGCATCTCCCTGATGCTCGGTGAGCTGTTGGAGGCCGTGCCCGAGAACAACAGCAAGGAGTTTTGGGTGGCCCCGTACCGCTCAAAAATCGGCCTCGCCCTCTACGACTTGGTGGATGGCGAGGGGAACCCCCCCGTTCAGCGGGGCTGGGCAGGGCTGATCCTCCCCCAGGAGGGGCGGCAGCTCCTGGGCGAGGGGGCATATGCCGTCTACCAGGGCGGCGTAGCCCTGATAGACATCCTCATTTCGCTGGGCCGAGCGATCCTGATCGGGATCATCACGGAGGGGCTCCGGCGGGCGGGGAAGCTGGAGGGCCTGGGCGGCCTCGATTTTGAGAAAATCAGACTGGAGTCCATTCAGAACGCTGCCGTGGCGATGGTCCTGGGCTACCATGAGGACGCCCTGACGATACTCAGGCTGGGGGATTTGGAGGTGTCCTGATGCAGGCGCAGCTCTCTTTACCGGCATCCCCAGCCGCCGAGCGCAACCTGGTGGGGGCGGTGCTGCTCGACGCCACGGCGCTGGATGCTGCCCTGAGCGCCGGAGTCGTCCCGGACGACTTCAGCGAGGTGCCCCTGCGCCGGGCCTGGGAGGCCATTCTAGCCGCCTTCCACGGCGGTCAACCCCTCACCCCGGTGGTGCTGGGGGGGCTGGGGGCCGATCCGGCCCTGCTCATGGAGCTGATGGCCGCCACCGCCGGGGCTGCGGCCTGGGCGGATAGCTACGCCCGGATGGTGCGGGATGCCGCTGAGCGGCGGCGGCTGATTCAGCTAGCCCTCAAGGCCGCCTCGGAGGCGGCCTCGGAGGCCCCCCTGGATGCAGTCTGGGCAAAGCTGCTCGACGCTCGGGCCAACGCCGGGAGCGCCGGGCAGCTCAAAACCTTCGCCGAGATGGCCGAGGGCCTGCTGGAGGCCCTGATGTCGGGGGAGTCGGGCGGGATGCCGACCGGCTTCCCCACCCTCGACCGCCTCTCGGGGGCCGGGGGGCTGTACCGCGACCTCAACATCCTGGCCGCCCGGCCTAGCCAGGGCAAAACCCAGGCCGCCTTGCAGATCATCGAGCACGTGGCCGAGCAGGGGGCGAGCGTGCTGTTCATCAACATGGACACCCCCGAGGAGCAGATACGCCGCCGACAGGTGGCCTACCGCCTGGGGATGACGGCCAACGATCTGCGCGAGGGTATCCGCAATAACCCGGCGATCCTCCAGCGGGCTAAGGCCGCCATCGAGGAGCTGAAACGGCTCCCCATCCACTACCGCTGTGGCCCCACCAGCATCCTGGACGTGCGCCTGGCCGCCCGGCAGTTGCGGGCCAGGGGCGACCTGGGCCTCATCGTGGTGGACTACTTGCAACAGGTATCCACCGGGAACGACCGGCACGACGAGTTTGAGCGAGTGACCATCGTCTCCCGCTCGCTCAAGGATTTGGCGAGCGAGCTGGAGGTGCCGGTGCTGGCCCTCTCGCAGCTCTCGCGGGGAACCGAGAGCCGCAACGACAAGCGGCCCAAGCTCTCCGACCTCCGGCAGTCGGGCCAGGTCGAGCAGGACGCGGCGATGGTGATCGCCCTCTACCGCCCTCACTACTACGACCGGGAGGCCAATCCCAACGAGGCGGAGTGGCTGCTACTCAAGCAAAAAGATGGCCCGGTGGGGACGATCCACATGCGGTACAACCCAGGCACCGGGTTCGGCGATGTGGGCGAGTTTTCCGAGAACTAGGAGGCGGAGATGGTCGTATTTGCGTTGGGGTGGTTGGCGTGCGGGCTCTGGGTGTGGGCGCTGTGCCGCGCGGAGGCGGCGCGGGCGAGGCAGCGGCTGCATTGGGGGTGGGGGCTCCCGGTGGTGCTGCTCGGCCCCGTGACCCCCTTGCTGGCCCTGGTGGTCGAGGCGGCGCGTACCCCCATTGACAGTTTATTTGACTCTAAGTATACCCAGCATTGGAGGTGATTGAGATGTACTGGTTGGCACGCTGGAAGCGCGAAGAAGGTGGAGAGCCCCGCCCCGGAGCCCTTGGGATGGCCTGGCCGGACCCGGCAGGAGAAGGGTGGCTGTTCGCCCACGGCGGCTCGGAATACCTCTGCTACCCCTGCTACGAGAGCGAGCTGGAGCTGATTCGCCGCTGGGACCGCGTGAAGGTGGGGGACCTCGATGGGCGCTACCGGCTCATCTCTGACCCCCAGGACCGGCTGGCGGTGCTGGAGCACCTCGGCCTGGACGGGGAAGCCCCCGAGTGGCCCCACCTCTTTGTTTGGGAAGAGGACGGGGAGTACGTGGAGGTGTGGGGCTGCCACTTCAGCGGGCTGCTACTGCTCGGCTACCCGGCGGTGATGCTGTTCCCCGCCGGGACCCTCCCCGAGCCTGACGACGACCCTGGGGAGTGGACGGAGTGGCGGGACTTCGAGGGGCCGGAGTTGCCCGCTGAGTGGTAGGAGGTAGCGATGAGGGTCGAGGGACTGTTTGACTTGAAGATCAAAGACATCGAGGTCTTACCCTCCGGCAAGGCGGTGGCCAAAGGCACCGCCTCGGCCAGCTTCAAGGTGGAGGAGGGCAAGTGGCACAGCAAGTACTTCGTTTTCCGCGCCTATGGGACCAAGGATGACCCCGATTGGCCCCTGGGGCTGCCCACCGGTGACCGGTGGATCAGGGGGGTCAAACTGAGCGGGGAGTACGAGGAGCGCCCCCTGCTCGACAAGCGCACCGGGGAGCAGAGCCCGGTGTCTTTCCTGACCGTGTTCGCCCCTGAAGCCGTCAAGGTCAAATCCGGCCAGGAGTGGGTTCCCTTGACCGGCGCAGGGAACGAGCCGGAGCCGGATATTGACGACGGGCTGGAGATCGACGAGGACGAGCTGCCGTTCTAAGGAGGTCACGCATGGGGATTCACGCAAAGGTCCTTGAGTTTGCCAAGCACCTGGCCGTTGCCTTCGGCAAGGTTTGGCCGGACTACCTGGGTGCAGTGGGTTACGACAACCTGGCGGAAGCGCTGCGCCAGGATGGCTACGGGGAGGGGGAGGCGTTCACCATCGACAACAACCCGAATGGAACCACCTACCTGTGCGACCGCGTGGAGTCGGGGCCGCTGGCCCTAGAGTGGCGCATCTGGATGAACGGCGACCAGCCCGAGTTTTGCGCTTGGGTGACGGAGGCTGGGTTGAGCAGCGACCGTTTGATCCGGGTTTGCTCGTTTTATCTCCGCTACGAACTAAGCGGCGGGCTCACGTTCGACGATGCCGTTCGCGCGCGGCACGTGAAGCTGATCCGGCGATTCATCGAGGCGGCGGATGCGCACGTTCCGGTCATGGAAAAGCTCAGCTTTGACTGGTGTGAGGAGGTAGCCCGGCGGAACGAAATCGCGGAGCTACGGGGGGCTATCGTTAGCGCTCCCTTAGAGGAGTTGCATCGCTTGGTGGAGCAGAGTGAGGCCATGAGCCGCGCAATGGCGCAGGAAGCTGCGGCTGAGTTCAGGGCGTTGCGCAGGGTGGTTGACGATGCCCGGAACCGCTGGGTGGAGTACCTGGACAGTTTGCTGCTACCGGCGGAGGCGTAATGCGCGACGGCCTGAAGCTCCTGGATGGGCGTTGCACCCCCGAGGACTTTGCCCTGGCCCTCGGGGGGCAGCCCGAACATGGCCGCTGGTGGCTGCGCTGGCACGGGCTCAAGCCTTACCGGGGGCATCCCGAGGGGGCCTGGGAGGTGGAGGAGATTCGCCGCATTCTGCTGGGCCAGCGGGTGCGCCCCCACCCCCGCCCGGCCCGGCGGCCCCGCGAGGGGGTGTGGTACGCCTGCGAGATACGCCTGCTCTACGCCTGGCGGGATCGCCCCCTGGCCGAGATTGCCCGCCATCTGGGGCGCAGCGAGGGGGCGGTGCGGGGAGCGATGGAGCGCTACGGCGTCTTCGATTATGTGCCCCCAGGCTGGGTGCCCGTTTACGAGGCCCCCGGCATAGGGGGGGCGGTGCGCCGCTTCTTCGGCGTCCCCCACGTCCTGCTGTCGGGCTAGACGAGCGTCTTGGTCCTCTTGCCACGGCCATCCTCGTCCGGGATGGCCGTGAGCAACTTTTCAAGAAAGCGCTCCCAGAAGCCCTCCTCTTGCCGCTTCGCCTCGAACCAGTCCAGAATGCCTTCCATGATATCGGAGAGGTTCTTGCGCTCCCCCTGCCGGGCCTGATGTATCTTCAACTCCAGCAACAGGGCATCGTCCTCGGGGTCGAGGTAAACGCCCAGCCGCCCGTGATCGCGGCGAGAGGCGCGCCCGATGTAGCGCAGCAGCTCGTCGCGCTCGCCCTTCTTGCCGCCATACACATCGCGGGCAAGGTCTAAAATGGCCCGGACAATCTCGCTGTACTGGGCGATATAGCCCATCTTTCTCAGTTCAAGCGCCACCTCCATCAGGCGATGGATGTGCTGCTCACTGGTGTAGTAAGTTCGCTTCACTCCGTATGACATATGCCCTCCTGATCCACCTATCCATCCACCTATCCATCCACCCTCACAAGACAAATATATCAAAGGTCATGTGTTGACGAATCTTTTGATCCTCTGTATACTAAGCGTC
The DNA here is from genome assembly GCF_003226535.1 of Meiothermus sp. Pnk-1. Lineage (NCBI taxonomy): Bacteria > Thermotogati > Deinococcota > Deinococci > Thermales > Thermaceae > Meiothermus > Meiothermus sp. Pnk-1. The sequence continues at coordinate 58,624 of NZ_QKOB01000010.1, forward strand.
AAAGGAGGACTCAATGGCAGGGAAAACGCTCAACGAACTGCTCGGCAACCTACAAGCCCCGTTCGCCGAGGTGGACTGGAAGGTCCAGTCCACCACCAAGGACAAATCGCGGGGCCAGGTGGTGCCCTACATCGACGCCCGCTCGGTGGCGGAGCGGCTTGACGAGGCGGTCGGCCCCGAGGGCTGGCAGGACAGCTACGACATCCTCCTGGCCCAGGGGGACAGCTTCGTGGTGCGCTGCCGCCTGAGCGTGTTGGGGGTATCCAAGGAAGACGTAGGCGAGGGCGATAGCCTCAAAGCCGCTTTCTCCGATGCCCTGAAGCGCGCGGCGGTGAAGTTCGGGGTAGGGCGCTACCTGTACCGGATGCCCGACGTCTGGGTCGAGATCGAGGAGGGGCGCTTCATTCCCCGCTCGACCGTCCGGGCGCTGGACGCCGCCTACCGCCGCTTCATCGAGACGGGGGAGTGGCGGTTGGACGCTGCCCCCGCCAAGGCCCCAGCGGCTGAGCCCGCCGTCGCCAAGGCCGCCCCCGCTGCCCCTGCTGCCCCCGCCAAGTCGTCCAACGGCAACGATCTGGCGCGGCTCAAGGGGGAACTCGCGGCCCTGGCCCGGCAGGGGGCCAAGCTCCCGGCGGGGTGGGAGCGGGTGGCCGACGCGGAGGTGTTGCGGCGCTTAGTGGAGCGGCACAAGGCCAACTAGCCCACCCCCACCCACACGGCGTCCACCCCAGGCTCTGAGCCTGGGGTGGCGCTTTTACTCCATCCGGCGGAATCCCGGAGAGGCGCGGGTATGCACGGCCTTGAGGTTGGGGTCTCTCATCTGGGCGTAGTGCAGGGTCATGTACGGGCTCTCGTGGCCCAGAATGCGCTGGGCCGTGGCTACGTCCCCGCCCATCGTCAGCAGCTCGACGACAAAGCCCCGGCGGAAGGCGTGGACGCTCAGGCGGGGGAGGTTGGCCCGCTCGCATAGCCTGTGAATGAGCCGCAGCACCCCGTGCCGGTCGAGGGGCCGCTTGCCGTCGGCTACGAACACCTGCTCGAAGGGGGCCTCGCGGTATTCGGGGCGCTCGCGGCGCAAATAGGCGTTGACCATGCGCATCACCTGCGGGTCCACCGGCACCAGCCGCTCCTTCCCACGCTTGCCCCGCACCCGCACATAGCCGGGCTCAACGCGGAAATCCTCGAAGCGCAGGGCGCATAGCTCGCTGACCCGGAGCCCGGTGTTGAAGAGCAGGCCGAGGATGGCCTGGTCGCGCAGGGGGTGCCGGGTGAGCAGGGCAGCCTTCATCAGCGCCTTGAAGTCGTCGTAGCCGACCACCGGCAGGACTGGTTTCTCTCGCGGCGGGAACTTGAAGCTTTTGAAGGGGGTTGCCTCGATGAACTCGTTGGCCGCCAGGTGGCCGAAGAAAGCGCGGAGCCCCTTGAGGTTGGCCAGGATGCCATTGCGGCTATAGCGCGGCACGGGGCCGGTTTTGCGCCGCACCGTCAGGCCCTCCATGTACTCGACGAACAGGCGCAGGTGGTAGGGCTTGACCTGCTCGGGGTCGTGTAGCCCCTGCCCCTGCGCCCACTCGATGAACAGCCCCGCCGATTGCTGATAGAATCGGCGGGTGTTGGGGTTGCCGGTAGCGCGTAGCCAATCCTCCAGGAGGAACTGCCAGTTTGGACGCATTCCTACCTCCAGTGGTCGCGCGACCTGGCGAAGAGTGGTTACCTGACTTTTGCTCACCCCGTTGAGCTTTTGCCGTCTGGGGGAGTTTTTGGTGCCGGGAACAGGACTTGAACCTGCACACCCGTAGGGGTACACGACCCTGAATCGTGCGCGTCTACCAATTCCGCCATCCCGGCAGGCGCAAGGAAAATACTAGCGGGACGAGGCGGCTGCGTCAAGAGCATGCAATCGGTCAGGTGGGGTTTGTAGGACGTAGGACAACCTCATCGCTGCCGGCCAGGGGACGGTTTCTAGGCCGGCTACTGTGCCCAGAGGGGAACTATGCCCTCCAGGCTTACTTCGTCCACTTTCCAGTTCTCCTCAGCTACCTCGTACTCGGCTTGGGCGGCCAGAAAATCTGCGGCTTCGCGCAAAATAGTCTCCACCCAGACGATGTCGTAGCCCATGACGGTGAAGCCCACCACCTCCCAGCTATGGTCATCTTGCCCTGCGAGCCGAGCCACCGAGACCGGAAAACGTGAGCGCAGCCGCTCGACGGCGGGCTTTACCAGCGCCCTCTTCTCTTTAAGGCTACGTACCCAGGGCATCTCCAGGCGGGCGGTGTAGACACCAAGGTAGGCTTTCATGATGGTTCTACCCCTCCTTGCCGGGCGGGATGGCGCCTAGGCGTCAAATGCCATCGCTTTGCCGCGAGGCGGGGGAGGCCGGACGTAACGAGCGACAAGCTCCGGAGGGTGGGCGGGTAGCGGATAGCTCTTTGGGGCATTGCGTCTAGACTAGCAGAATTCGCTCGGGGTGAGCGTAAATATTGAAACGTTCTCCACGCAAAAACCCTACCAGGGTCAGGCCAAAGGAGGTCGCCAGGTCCACCGCGAGGTTGCTGGGGGCCGAGACCGAAGCGAAGATCGGGATGCCCGCGTTGAGGGCCTTCTGCACCAGCTCGAAGCTGGCCCGCCCGCTCACCACCACGATGCACTGCGCGAGCGGAAGCTTACCCTCCAAAAACGCCCAGCCCACCAGCTTGTCCATGGCGTTGTGTCGCCCGATGTCCTCGCGCAGGGCTATCAGGTGACCCTCGAGATCGAACAACCCCGCCGCGTGTAGCCCGCCGGTCAGGTCGAAGAGCTTCTGGGCATTACGCAGCTTTTCCGGTAGGGTGCGCAGGACCTCTGCCGTGACCGCAGCGTCGCCCAAGAGCGGCTGTAGCCCCCGTAGGGATAGCGACTCGAGGCTGGCCTTGCCGCATAGTCCGCAGGCGCTGGTGGTGAAGAAGTGGCGCTCGAGGGGGGCCAGCTCGGGCAAGGCTTCAGCGCGAAGCTCCACGTTGACGATGTTGTAGCGCTGATCTGCCCAGCGATCGGGGCGAAAAAACGCCGCCCCCTCGTCCACACAGTACGCAATTCTCCTGATCTCGCTCCGCTGCTGGATAACCCCCTCGCCGAACAGGAACCCTGCGGCCAACTCGAAATCGTTGCCGGGGGTGCGCAGCGTCACCGCGACGGTTTTCCGCTCGTTCCCGGCAACCAGGCGAAGCTCGAGCGGCTCCTCCACCGCCAGGTCGTCCGAGGCCCAGCGGGTTTGCTTTGGCTTGACCTCGAGCCGACGCACCTTGACTTTGTTGCCGACGCGTGGCCTGGCCGATACCTTGCTCATAGCGTGGCCTGGAGGCGGGGTTCCTCGGCAGAGGTGAGGGCTCGCGCCGGGCTGATGAAGACATAAGCGTCCTTATAGCCGGGGATTTTGGCTTTAGGGGAGCGCTTCTCCCCGATGAGTACGTTTCCCTCGGGCCAGTGTACCTGTACGCTGCCCCGCTTCACCTCCCCGATAAAGACCCGGCAGGTCAGCTTGCCCTTTTCGTTGCTCAGCACGACGTTCTGGCCGGAAGCGAGCCCAAGCTTCGCGACATCGCTGGCCGACATCAGCACGGCATCCCTGGGCAGCCCGTTGATGGGGTCGGTAGCTTCGTGCACCATGCTGTTGAACTGCTTCCCCCGCCGGGTGACGAGCCGCAAGGCCCCGGCGGGGATCCGGCGCTCGGGGAGCGGCACCGCCTTGAAGTGGGCCTTTCCGTCCGGGGTAGGGCAGACCCCGTCCGGGCAGAGGTGCGGGCCGCCATACTGGAAGGCATCGCCCTTGGCTTTGAGGTGCTGGATGCCGTCATAGAGGGGTACGACCCGGGCGATCTCGGCCCGCACTGCATCCATTCCCTCGAACTTCAGTTTGTCGGCCAGCCAGGGGCGGGCCCGGGCCGCGACCTCGAGCAGGACCTCCCCTTCGGGCCGGGCCTCCCGGATGCGGGGGCCGGGGATCTCCGGGCTGAAGATCACCCGGCGCTCGGTGCTGGTCTCGGTGACGCCGCCTTTGATCTCGTAGCGGGTGGTGGCGGGAAGCAGGATCACCTCCTCGCCCTCTACCAGCATCTGGCTCGAGATGACGATGTCCTGGTGCACCCGCAGGGGAACTTTGCCCAAGGCTTCGCGTACGCTATGGGGGTCCGGCAAGACCTCGAGGAAGTTCCCGCCTATGCTCCACAGTACCTCTAGCTGGCCTTGCCGGGCGGCCTCGAGCATCTCCGGCGCGGTGAGGCCGGCGCGGTCCGGCACCCCGAAGCCCCATAGCTCCTCGAACCGCGCCGCGTTTTCCGGGTTGATCGGCCATCCACCGGGGAACACCGTCGCATACGCCCCCATCTCGGCCCCGCCCTGCACCCCCGAATGCCCACGGATCGGCATCAAGCCGCAGCCCTCGCGGCCCAGGTAGCCCCGCGACAGGGCCAGGTTGATGATCGCCTGTACGGTATCCTCGCCGAAGGAGTGTTGGGTCACACCCATGCTCCACACCAGCACGGCCCGCTCGGCCTGGGCCAGCAGTTGGGCGAAGGCGCCCATCTCATCTCGGGAGAGACCGGCGCCTCCCTCGAGGCTCTCCCAGGGGGTATTGGCCAGCATCTGCTGGAGCTCGTCAAACCCTGCTGTGCGTGCTTCGATGAATTCCCGCTTGATCTGGCCCTGCTCGATGAGGTGCTTGAGCGTTCCGTGGACGAAGGCGATGTCCCCACCGGGCTCGACCTGGAAAAACCGGTCGGCGATCTTCGTACCGAACAGGGCGCTCTCGAGGTCGGAGGGCACCCAGTATCGCTCCATGGCCGGTTCGCGGTAGGGGTTGACCACCGCCACCTTGGTCCCGGCCTTTTTGGCGTAGTAGAGGTACTTCATCATCACCGGCTGGTTGACCGCCACGTTCGAGCCGAAGAACACGATCAGGTCGGTGCCGATGAGGTCACGGTAGCTGCAGGTGGTCGCGGCTACCCCCAGGGCTTCCTTCAGCGCGACGGTGCTGGGGCTATGGCAGATGCGGGCGGCGTTGTCGATGTTGTTGGTGCCTAGGGCCCGCACCGCTTTCTGGACCAGGTAGTAGGTCTCGTTGGGAAGGCCCCGGCTGGTCAGGTAGAAAGCCAGGCGCTCGGGCTGGCTGCGGGAGAGGCGCAGGGCGATGCGGTCCAGCGCTTCGCTCCAGGAGATGCGGGTGAAGCCTTTTTCCCCGCGCTTGCGCCGCATGGGATAGGGGAGGCGGCCCAGCTCGCGGAGTTCGGCGCTGGTTTTGCCCTCCAGCCTCGAGACGTCCTCGAGCGCCCCGGCCTCCAGCGGCCCCAGGGTGTTGAGCCGCAGAAGCCTGAGCCGCACGTTGCAAAGGTGAATGCCCCGGATGGTCCAGTCCCGCATCCCGTAGGTGCCCAATGCGCAGCCGTCACAGCAGCCGTCGCTCAGGATGCGATAGGCGTACTCGAGGTTATCCCGGTTCTCCCAGGCCGCCCGGAAGACCTCGAAGAAGTTGTTGGGTTTTTGCTCGCCGATCCCGAGGGGGACCCTGGAGGCCCACAGCTCCGGCATCCATCCCTTTTTGACGGGTTTCAAGGCCACCAAAACCTCCTAGCCATCACCGATTGGGTCTAAGGATAACCCAACCGCGAGGATCATGTGAGCGCTAGCTCTCTCTCCACCAGGAGAAGGGAGGTCGAGCCGAAGGGGCCGGAGCGCACGGAAGCTTCGCCTCGGCCCCAAGCGAGGGGGAGGCCTGGTTTGTCCTTACGAAGACGCCGCGTTTAGGTGAGCGTGGAAAATCGGGTCGAAGACCGCGGGTTTTTCCATGTGCGGCGAGTGTCCGGTGTCGGCGATGACCTCTTCGCGGAAATAACCGCCATTCCTGGCGTAACGCTCGAGCACATAGCGGGTCTGCCCCACCATCGGCTGGGGCGGGTGCACCTCGTCGCCGGGCCAACCGGGAACCGCGCCCATCTTGCCCAGGGTGCCCATATCGAAGAGGCTGAAATCGCTCACGATCTGGTCATCGGAGCCGCGCACCCAGAGGATGGGGGGTTTGGCCTTGGCCGAGAGCATCCGCTCCACGTTGTCCCCGATGTACTTGGGTGAGATGGCGTTGGCCGGGCCGAACTTGCCCGGGGCCACCCCCGGCCAGTGGGGGGAGGGTTCGAAGTCTCCGGGGTACCTGTCCGGCCCGATCCGCTCGGAGAGCAATCCCGAGAGCAACTCCTCCTCGCGTGGATGTTCGAAGGGCGGCTTCCAGTAAAAGCTGTTCATCACCGTGCGCGGCGAAGCTGGATATTCGGTGCCACGGTACTTCTCGGCCATCAGCCGGGCAAACTCGGGGTTGACGATGCCCCCACCTGAACCGGCGAAGTCAGGGGCGCAGGGGGTGCCCTGCAGGTCTTTGGTGCCCCCGAAGCCGAAGGGCGAGCCGGGGCAGATCACGGTCGCGCTCAGCACCCGCTCGGGATGCGCCGCGAGCATCGCCCAGATCACGCTCCCGCCCAGGCTGTGCCCGGCGACGTGAAACTTCTGGATGCCCAGGGTATCCATGAGGCTTAGCAGGTCGTCCACCCAGTCCATGCAGCCGCGGGTGGCGTCGATCGGTATATCTTGGGTGTCGCCGTAGCCGCGCAGGTCGGGGGCGATGGCGCGATACCCCTTCGGCAGGGCCAGCATGGTCTCCTCCCAAAAGGTCGCAGAGGAGGCATTCCCGTGAACCAAGAGTACCGCTATGCTATCCTCCGGCCCGCCCATCAGCACGTGCATCTGGATACGCGGGGTCTGGACCATGCGGGACTCGAGGCCGGGCAATGTCGGGATTGAACCCATAGCGCACTCCTTCACTTCGATTTTGGATTATGTTACCGGAGCCCTGTTACAAACTTGTTACTGAGCTGCACGTAAACCCATAAGCGGCTAGGTGCCCTCTGCCCGGTGCTATCGGGGAGTATAGCTAGAGGTGGGCCGGGTAAAGGCCCACCTCCGGCCATACTGGTCGCTTTACGCCTTCGCCTTCTCCGCCAGCATGTTCTTCAGCACGGTCTGGAGAATCCCGCCGTTCTTGTAGTAGTCCACCTCCACCGCCGTGTCGATGCGAGCTTTTACGGTGAAGTTCACCGCGGTTCCGTCGGGCTTGGTGGCCACCACGGTCAGTTCCTTGCCGGGGGTGATGTCCTCGAGGCCCAGGATATCGAAGGTCTCATACCCGGTGAGGCCCAGGGTTTGGACGTTCTGGCCCTCCTGGAAGACCAGCGGGAGCACCCCCATGCCCACCAAGTTGGAACGGTGGATGCGCTCGAAGCTCTCCGCGATCACCGCCTTGACACCCAGCAAGAAGGTGCCCTTGGCCGCCCAGTCGCGGCTAGAACCCGAGCCGTACTCCTTTCCACCCAGCACCACCAGCGGGGTGCCTTCGGCCTTGTAGCGCATGGCCGCGTCGTAGATGAACATCTGCTCACCCTCGGGGAGCTTCTTGGTGTAGGGGCCCTCTACCCCCTCGAGCATGAGGTTTTTGATGCGGATGTTGGCGAAGGTGCCGCGCATCATCACCTCGTGGTTGCCGCGCCGCGAGCCGTAGGAGTTGAAGTCGGCGGGTTCCACCCCGTGCTCCATCAGGTAGCGGGCCGCAGGGGAGTTTTTGGCGATGTTCCCGGCGGGGGAGATGTGGTCGGTGGTGATCGAGTCGCCCAGCACCAGCAAGGCCCGCGCTCCCTTGATGTCGCCGATTTCCCGGCTTTCGGTGAGGTTTTCGAAGAAGGGAGGGTTTTGGATATAGGTGGAGGCTGGATCGAACTGGTACAGCGTGCCGGTGGGAGCCGCAAGGGCCTTCCAGCGCTCGTCTCCCTCGAAGACGGTGGCGTACTCCCGGCGGAACATCTCGGCGTCGAGGGTGCGGTGGACGGCCGCCTTGATCTCCTCCTGGCTGGGCCAGATGTCCTTGAGGAAGACCGGCTTGCCGTTGGGGTCGTAGCCCAGGGGCTCCCGGGTGAAGTCGATGTCCATCCGACCGGCCAGGGCGTAGGCCACCACCAGCATGGGTGAGGCCAGGTAGTTAGCCTTCACGTCGGGGTTTACGCGCCCTTCGAAGTTGCGGTTGCCCGAGAGCACCGCCGCCACCACCAGGTCGCCTTCCTTTACCGCTTTGGAGATCTCCTCCGGCAGGGGGCCGGAGTTGCCGATGCAGGTGGTGCAGCCGTAGCCCACGGTGTGGAACTTGAGGGCTTCCAGGAAGGGGGTGAGCCCGGCGGCATCCAGGTACTCGGTCACCACCTTGGAGCCGGGGGCCAGCGACGATTTGACCCAGGGCTGGGTCTCGAGCCCGGCCTCTACCGCCTTCTTCGCCAAAAGCCCAGCCCCTAACATCACCGAGGGGTTGGAGGTGTTGGTGCAGCTGGTGATGGCGGCAATCACCACCGAGCCGTGGGTGATCTCGAACTCGTCCCGCCCCCGTTTGACCCTTACCTTTTTCTCCAGCTGCTCCGGCTTGAGCCCGAATCCGCGTTCCTTGACGTCTTTGGTGAGGTGTTCTTGAAAGCTTTGCTTTACTTCGCTCAGCCTGACCCTGTCCTGTGGACGCTTAGGCCCGGCTAGGGACGGTTCCACGGTGGAGAGGTCGAGCTCGAGGTGTTCGCTGTACAAAGGGGCGGCATCGTCGGTGCGCCACAGGCCGGTAGCTTTGGCGTACTTCTCTACCAGGTCCACCAGCTCTTCGGAACGCCCGGTAAGCCGGAGATAGGCTAAGGTCTCCTCGTCGATGGGGAAAAAGCCCATCGTAGCGCCGTATTCCGGCGACATGTTGGCGATGGTGGCGCGGTCCGCGAGCGGCAGCTTGGAGACGCCGGGGCCGTAGAACTCCACAAACTTGCCTACCGCCCCGTGCTTGCGGATCATCTCGGTGACGCGCAGCACCAAGTCGGTGGCGGTGGCCCCTTCGGGTAGCTCGCCGGAAAGCTTGAAACCGATCACCTTGGGGGCCAGCATGTAGTAGGGCTGACCGAGCATCACCGCCTCGGCTTCGATCCCCCCCACACCCCAGCCCAGCACCCCCAGGCCGTTGATCATGGTGGTGTGGCTATCGGTGCCGACCAAGGAATCGGGGAAGGCGTATACCCGGCCGTCCTCGTCCTTTTGGCTCATCACCACGCTCGCCAGGTACTCGAGGTTGACCTGGTGAACGATCCCGGTTCCCGGCGGCACCGCGCGGAATCCCTTGAGGGCGTTCTGGCCCCACTTGATGAGCCGGTAGCGCTCCTCGTTGCGAGCGTACTCCAGCTCGACGTTCTGGGCGAAGGCGTAGCTGGTTCCGAAGAAATCCACCTGCACCGAGTGGTCGATGACCAAATCCACAGGTACCGTGGGGTTGATCATCTCGGGGTCGCCCCCCAGCCTGGCTACCGCGTCCCGCATGGCGGCGAGATCCACTACCGCGGGAACCCCGGTGAAGTCTTGCAGAATGACCCTCGCCAGCATCAGGGGCACGTTGACCTCGCCGGGGTCGGGCTGCCACCGGGCCAAGGCCACCACGTCGTCCTTGGTGACTTTGTAGCCATCTTCGTTGCGCAATAGGCTCTCCAGCATCACCCGGATGGAGAAAGGCAGCTTGGACACCTCGGCGATGCCCTGTTTTTCCAGCTCTTGGATGTCGTAATAGTGTACTGTGCCCATCCGGGTGGAAAGGGTTTTGCGCGTACCAAATTCATCTCTGTAGGCCATAGTGGCTCCTTTCTGGATCTTGTCGGGCACGAACCAGCCGGAAAAACAACCGGTGGTCGGCGAGTTGCCTTAAGCGCAATGCCTCCTCATTTTACCCGAGCTCCTCTTGGGTAAAAAGGTTCGAGAAAGCGAACACGCCGCTGGAGTTGTAGGGGCTGGTTTGCGTGCCCGGGCGGGTGCGCCCTGCCTCAGACAGCTCTATTGTACGCTCGCGGATGCCTTTGATGCAAGCCAGCACGGGCAGCTTTACTTCGTACGCTAAACGCGGTGGATACTAGCAGGCCAATCGTATCGCTGGGCCAGGGGTTCATGAGATAATCGGGGTATGGTCCGCGTGATCCTCTTTGTGCTGGTGACGGCGCTGCTTTTGGCCGGTTGGCTGGCTTTACTGACCCGCATCAGCCCCCCACCCGCCTGAGCAAGCGCTCCGCGTACAGCGGGGCGTAGAAAAACCCGGCGGAGCCGAAGCCGGTGAGGGCGAAACCTGGGCCGGGGAGCTCCTTGAGGTAATGCCGATCCAGGCGGTAACGCACCCCGCTCCAGTGGCCTTTTACCGTGGGTCGAAAGCCCGCCAGCCGCTCTCCGTTGCCGAGGATGGCCTCGAGCTCCTCTTTGCTCGCCCGGTGCTCAGAATAAGTTTTTGTGTCGGGCAGGTGGCTACTTCCCACCACGTTCCCGGCGATATAGCCTCCGTACGAGCGAGCCGCGGTGAACCACTCCCTAACCAGGAGCACCGACCCCGCGGTGAAGCGGCCTCCTAAGCCGACAAGGCGGGCTCCCTCGGCTCCTCCGGCAAAGACCAGAAGTTCGGCTTCTACCTTCTGTCTGCCTTCGAGCCACAGGGTGTTACCCTCCAGACCCGTCACCCGTGCCCGCAGCAGCTCGAGCCCGTCCGCCAACCGCTCGAGCAGGGGGGCGCTCTCGAGCCAAAAAGCCTGCGGGAGATACAGGCCCGCCCTTTCCCATTGGTAGGCCGAGTACCGGCCCTTGAGCTTGGCTTCCCAGGCCTCGCGCTCGGCTTCGGGCACCGGGCGCAGGATTCCCGGGTGAACCGCGGCGAAGCGGGTATAAAAGCGGTGGGCGAATTCCAAAGCCTCCTCGGCCTCGGGCAAAATCGCCGCCCGCTGCCCCCGTATCGGGTTGACCAAGGCCACCGGGACCCGGCTGGCCCCGCCCAGCTCGCGGCTCACCACCAGGACCTTCCAGCCCGCCTCGTGTAAAAGCCGGGCCGCTGACAACCCGGCGATCCCGGCCCCTAAAACAGCGACCTCAGTGGATCTGGGTGCGGCGGACATTGCGCATAAGGTACCCCGCGAGCTCGGCCATGCCGGTGTACCACAGGCTCAGCGGGACGACCAGCCGATCGTTGGTGAAGATAGTCACCCCCAGCAGGTTGGTGCCGAGCTTATGTTTCCAGACCTTGATGCTCGACTGGCGTATGTCCTCGACGGTGTAAACCCGGTGCAGGAGGCCGAAGAGATGCACCGTGACACGTTCGCCGTGGACCTCGAGCCAGGAAAAGGCCGCGTGGATTAGCAGCACCAACACCAAAGCGCTACCAAGCCACAACCCGATGTCCTGCCAGAGAGGGCGGTGAGTGGTCAGGACCATGTGCAGCCACGAGAGCATGAAAGCAGTGAGGGTGATCCTCAGCCAGACTGGACGAAACACGGCGAAGTGCTCCCGCTGTTCCATACCCTTACTCTAGCAGCCGGGGTGAAAAAAGGGTGTACGCTTGAGCGAGTTCAGCAGGGGGCGCCCCAGGCATCCGCCGGAGCGCTGGGCTCGAGGGCCTGGGGGGGTCCTCAAGCCCCCTTCGGGTAGAAAAGGTACACGCTCCCCTCTTTGCGGCATAGACCCCGCTCGGCTAGGGCCTCGAGCGTCTCTCGCGCCAGGTCTTCCGGCAGGCCTACAGCCTCGCTGAACTCGGCTGCGCTAAGCTTTCCTCCCTTGCGCCAGGCGGTCTGCATGGCGATGCGTTCACGGGCAGCGGGGTTCATGTAGCTGCGCTCGAGCCCACCGTTCCAGCGATAGAACAAGTAAGCTCCGATCCCCCCGATAACGGCGGAGAGCACAAAGCCTCCCGTGTTCCAGCGGAAGGTGGCCAGACTCAAGGCAAAAAGCGCCGCACCGATGCCTAAGGCGATAAAGAAACGCGGTTGCATGGGTCAATTATCCGCGAAGGGACGAAAAGGGTACATCCTCGCCCAAAGCGCTCCGCCAGCCTGTGGGCTGAAGCAAATATCTCCTATCCCGAGAGGGGCGAGGGTCGCTTAGCGTGTTGCGGTTGGCGTGCCTCAAGCCATCATTAGCGGGATGGTGGCGGGCTCCTCCGCCCCTACCACCTCGCCTAGGAGCATGTGCGGCGTGGCCTGTTTGACCTCGACCTGGTACAAGCCCGGGCGCGGGGCCTGAGAAGCCGGGACTAAGACCGGGTGGTTGCCGCGGCTGTGGCCCTCGGCATAGTTATCGTCTTTGGCAGCGCCACGCACGAGAACCTCGAGCCTCCTTCCCACCCAACGCTGGTTTTGCTTGTAGCTCCACTCTTTTTGTTTTTCGATGAGGCGCTGAAGCCGCTCGACCTTGACCTCGCGGGGCAAGTCCTGGAAGTGCTTGTAGCTGGGGGTGCCGGGGCGCGGCGAGTAGATGAACATGTAGGCCGAGTCGTAGCCCACTTGGTCGTACAGCGAGAGGGTTTCTTGAAAATCCTCCTCCGTCTCACCGGGAAAACCCACGATGATGTCGGTGGAGAGCACCGCTTCCGGCATGGCCTCGCGGATGGCCCGGATGCGGTCCAGATACCACTCGCGGCGGTACTCCCGGCCCATCCGTCGCAGCACCCGGTTCGACCCCGACTGCACCGGCAAGTGGATGTACTCGCAGACCTGGGGGGTCTCGGCCATGGCCCGGATCACCTCATCGGTGAAGTTGACCGGGTGGGAGGTGGTGAACTTGATGCGGGGGATGCCAATCTGGCCCACCATCCGCAGCAGCTCGCCAAACTTGGGAAAGCCAGGCTGGTCGTTGCCGTAGGAGTTCACGTTCTGGCCCAGCAGGGTCACCTCGACTACCCCGGCCGCCTTGAGCTGTTCGATCTCCTGCAGGATCAGGTCGGGATGGCGCGATACCTCGGGCCCGCGGGTGGTGGGCACGATGCAGTAGGTGCAGTGGTGGTTGCAGCCGCGGATGATGCTCACGAAGGCCGAGAGCTGGCCCTGTGGGGCGGGAGGCAGGTGGTGGGTCAGCTCTTCGCGGAAAGAGAGGTCCCAGAAGCGGCTTTTGGCTTCTATGGCCTTACCGATCTCGGTGAGGGCGCCGGGGCCAAGGAGCACGTCCACCCCGAACTTACGGGCGATTTGCTGACCCTCCTCGAGCTGGGCCAAGCAGCCCATCATGCCCACCATCAAGTTGCGTCTGTCCTTTTCCTTGCGGAGTTCGCCCAAGAGCGAGCGAACCTTTTCCACCGGCTTGCCGCGCACCGCGCAGGTGTTGACCAGCACAAAGTCGGCTTCTTGCCAGGTGTCCACGAACTCCGCACCCAACGACGCCAGCTCGCTTTTGACGAGGTGGGTGTCGTACTCGTTCATCTGACAGCCGTAGGTGATAATGTGGGTTTTCATGCCTACCTCTAGGCTTACCGGAGGGATTCCGGAGCCGTGCAACATCCTCCAGTGTACCCAAGGGAGGGCGAATTGTCATATGAACCCTGGCTAAGGGCATCGGATTCACCCTGCCGAGGGCGGATAATCCACCGCTGGCGGCGTGCCCTCAGCCTGCCGCTCCCGAGCTGCCAGGGCCCTAAGCCCACTTGATGAAGGCCACTTCATGAGGGCTCGAGAGTTCGGGGTGAACCGCGATAGCCCGTACCCCGTAGACGTAGCTGCCGGGGCGGTGGGGCAGGTAGTTACCCTCGAAGACCAGAGCTTCGCGCTCACGACCTGCGGGCTTGAGCGGCAAGACTTCCAGGTCTCCGCTGCTGCGACGTACCACCAGCTCTACCCGTAAGGTATCTTCGGGCAGGTTGGGGGCGCTTAGGAAAGCCCTGAGGTTGAGGCCTTGGCCATTTACCATCACGTCGCCGCGGTTCTCCACCCAAAGCCGCACATTGCTCCACTGGTTCTTGAGCCGAGTTTTCCAGGCGGCGATCTCCTTGATCCCCTCCCCGGCGTTGAGGCGGGCTGAGCGCTGGGCCAGCGGGAGGTAGTACTGGTTGAGGTAGTCGCGCACCATGCGAGCCGCGGAGAAACGCGGCCCCACGCTCTTGATGCTCTCGCGCACCATGTTGAGCCAGCCCGATGGGGTCCCTTCAGCGCCGCGGGCATAGAACAGCGGCAGGATCTCGTACTCGAGGGTGTAGTAAAGCGCCTGGGCGTCGGCGGTGTCCTGGGCCTCCTCGGTGGCATAGCTGCGCTCATCGCCGATCTGCCAGCCGTTGCGGGTGTTGAAGGCTTCCGCCCACCAGCCATCCAGGATCGAGAAGTTGAGCGCTCCGTTGAGGGCCGCCTTCATGCCGGAGGTCCCGCTGGCCTCCATCGGGCGGCGCGGGGTATTGAGCCAGATGTCCACCCCCTGCACCAGCGACCGGGCCAAGCCCATGTCGTAGTTTTCCAGCAGGACCATCCGGTCTTCGAGCCCCAGCTCGCGAATTTTAGCCACCAGGTCTTTGATGAACGCCTTGCCCGGGTCGTCTTGGGGGTGAGCCTTACCGGCGAAGACGAACTGCACCGGATAGGGGCCGCGCACGATGCGCACCAAGCGCTCGGGGTCGGTAAAGAGAAGCACCGCCCGCTTGTACGTCGCGAAGCGGCGGGCAAACCCAATGGTGAGGGCGTTCGGGTCGAGGACTTTCTCCGCTTCCCGCAGTCGAGCCGGAGCCTCGCCGTTACGTTTGCGCTGCTCGAGGAGCCGGGCGCGCACCTCACGCACCAGGTTGGCCCGCAGGCTGTTGCGCAGCCGCCAGAGGTCCTCCTCCCGCAGGTCTTCGGTGCGCCAGAGCGCGGGGTCTTCCACCCGCTCGCGCCACTGCGGAGGGAAGTGCTGCCGGTAAAGCTGAAGGAGTTCGGGGTGTAAAAAAGTCCAGGTGTGAACCCCGTTGGTGACATGACCCACCGGTACCTCTTCCGGCTCGAGCCCCGGCCAGAGGTGGCGGAACATGTGACGCGAGACCTCCCCGTGTAGCTTGGAAACCCCGTTGGCGGCCCGGGAAAGGGTGAGGGCCAGATTGGACATCGAGAAGACCGGCCCCCAAGACTTCTGCTCCAGGCCCAGCGCCATGAACTCGTCGCGGCTGATGCCAAATTTGTCCCACCAGCCGTTTAGGTAGCGCTCCACTAGGTCGAGCGGAAAGGAGTCGTGCCCCGCAGGAACTGGGGTGTGGGTGGTGAAGAGGGCCCCGGAAGCGGCCGCTTCCAAGGCCTCGGAGAAGGACTTGCCCGCCGCCACCAGCTCGCGTATGCGCTCGAGGCCCATGAAGGCCGCGTGGCCTTCGTTCATGTGCCAGACCGCGGGGGATAGTCCCAAAGCCCGCAGTATCCGCACCCCGCCGACCCCCAGGATCAACTCCTGCTGAATGCGCATCTCCTGGCCTGGCACGTAAAGCCGGGCGGTGAGGTAGCGATCGTCGGGGGTATTCTCGGGCAGGTTGGTACTCATCAGGTAGACCGGGACAGTGCCCACCTGGGCCTTGTAGGCCGTTACCCATACCGTACGCCCAGGGAACTCCACCCCGACACGCAGGGGCCTGCCCTCGGCATCCTCCACCGGGGTAAGGGGTAGCTCTTCGGGGTGCTGCTCGTCGTAGACCTCTTTTTGCTGCCCATCCGGGGAGAGTTCCTGGCGGAAGTACCCCTGGTGGTAGAAAAGGCCCACCCCAACCAAGTTCAAACCGTGGTCAGAGGCCGCCTTGATGTGGTCCCCAGCCAGGATCCCCAAGCCCCCCGAGTAGATCGGCAGCGACTCATGAAAACCGAACTCCATGGAGAAGTAGCCGATCAGCGGAGCGGTGGATTGGGGACGGCTCGAGAGGTACTTGCGAAAGCTCTCCACCACCGCCTCGACCTGACCGAGGTAAGAAGCGTCTTCGGCCAGGGCGGCGATCCGGTCGGGATCGGTTTCGAGGAGTTGCTTGACCGGGTTTCCCCGGAAGCGCTTCCAGCTGCCGGGATCGAGCTGCTCAAAGAGGCGCTGGGCCTCTGGGTGCCAACTCCACCACAGGTTGTAGGCCACCTCGCGCAATCCCTGAAGGGGTACAGGCAAGGTGGGCATGGCGGTGATCCGTCCGAGTACGTTCATAAACCAAAGAGCATCTTACCATTGAGTGTTTTCGCGCCGACCGTAAGCTGAATCCAGACGCTGTGTACACCGCGCTCTAGACTGGTCCATAGGTGAGCAACGACCTCACGACCCGCCTTTTCGAGGCCGTGCAAAGTGCCCACGATGAGCTCGACCAGCAGGTTGCGGGTTACTTGGCCGATAGGAAGCTGGGTGTCAGCTGTCGCGAGGGGTGCGCGTTTTGCTGCTGCGCCATGGTGAGCCTCTCGCTGGCCGAGGCCGAGTATCTGCGGGTGCAGTTGAGCCCGGAGGGGCTTGCCCGTGTGCAGCAAACCGGCCCAAAGCGGTTGCAGCGGATTGCCCGCGAGAAAAATATCCCCGACTTTCCCACCCGTTATTTCCTCGAGGCCCACCCCTGTCCCCTACTTACCCCGGAGGGGAGCTGCTCGGCCTATGCTTACCGCCCCTTGGCCTGCCGCGGGGTACTCACCGACCTCGAGGCCCGCTACTGTCGTCCGGGAGCCATCCTCGCCCTCAAAGGAGCGGAACGAAGGGCCTATCTAAAGCAGCTCAAGCCTCATCACGGCCCCGAGCACTACCTCAACGTTCCCTGGCGGGCCTCGGAACGGGCTGCTCAGCGGATCTGGCGGTATGAACACAAAGTGCGGGGCTTCACTGTCGTCGGGGAGCTGGCGAGCCTGGTATACCTGCTGGGCCGAGCCGATTTCCGCACAGCCTTGAGCAAGGGACAAAAAGCCGTCCGGGATTACTTGGGCCATCGGGGGGTACTGGGGGGGGAGTGGGGATTCTGGATAGGATAGTGGCTACTGGTGGTCTGGTAACGAGGCTTGCGCACTTTTCCCTGCTAGGAGAGGACGATCCACCGCGTTTTGCGTCTTGCGTTTAGGGTATGGCGTATACAACCCCACCCTAGTACGTCCCCCGTCGTACGTCGAACGCAGGGGATCGGTCCCCCGGGTGTACGGAGCTTGCTCCGTCCCGACAGGGGATCGTCCCTCGGGTGTACGGCGGTACGCCGTCCCGAAGGGAATCTACCCTAGGTGTACCGGCTCCGCCAGTCCCGATAGGGGATCGTCTCCCGCGTTTAGCGTAAGACGTACAGCGTACGACGTATGACCTAAGTCACGTCTTGCGTTTTGCGTATTGCGTATGACGTACGACGTAGGACGTATACCACCCCCACCCCACCCCTCCCCTGCTAGGGGAGGGAGCACCCCGCGTTTGGCGCATGGCGTACGACGTACGGCGAGCAGCGGTGCGCTTGTATCCTCATGCAGCTCAGGAACCTTCTCGGGTACGATCCCCTCGAGCGCGGCGAACTGCCCGCAATGTCCACAGGTTCCAAGGGATGTCTGTGCTCCGGTCGCTTTTAGCCTTAGCTGCTTTGCTCGGCCTCGCCCTGCTCGGCTTCACTCAGGCCGCCTTCTCCCGAGCCGGCTTTGCCCAGCCGGTCAATGTCTGTCTAGCCCCTCTACCCACCACCTTCGGCACCCCTGCCAAGCCGCTCACCGGCTATTCCGACCGTAGCCTCGAGCCCTTTGACCGGGTGATGACCCGGCTTTTGGAACGCTACCAGATCCCCGGCGCGAGTTTGGCGGTGAGCAAGGATGGGCGGCTGCTATTGGCAAGGGGGTATGGCTGGGCCGATGTGGAAGCCAAGGAGCCGGTGCACCCGGACTCCCTTTTCCGCATCGGTAGCCTTACCAAGCCGATCACCGCGGTGACGGTGTTGCACCTGGGCGAGCAACTGGTACGGCAGGGGCGTTTCCCGAATTTAGAAACGTTCTTGCAGGCCAGGGTATACGAATTGTTGGCCCTCGAGCCCAAGGGCGGCCAGCTCGGCGATCCGCGCATCGCGGATATCACCGTGCGAGATCTTTTACAGCACTCCGCTGGCTGGAACCGCAACGTGGCGGGCGACCCCATGTTCCGCCCCACCCTCACATACGTGGCGCGATCGCTGGGCATGGGGGAGGCCATGCCTGTCCAACCGCTCATCGAATATATGTTCTCGCGCAAGCTGAGCTTCACGCCGGGAACCTTCTCGGCGTACTCAAACCTGGGCTACGCAGTACTAGGTCAGCTCATCGAGCGCCTGAGCGCCCAGAGCTACGCTGCTTACCTGCAGAAGATGCTTGGTCAGATGGGTATCCATCACATCACCGTAGGCCATACCCGTTTACAAGACCGTTTGCCTGGCGAGGTCAGGTACTACGACTTTCCCAACGCTCCCTTGGTCCCATCGGTCTTGGACGGCTCCATGGTGCCTCGCCCCTACGGGGAGTTCTACCTCGAGGCCCAAGCCGCCAACGGAGGGTTGGTGGCTTCGGCACCGGAGCTGGTGAAGTTCGTGGCGGTGCTCGAAGGGCACCGCCCGGAAGCCTCGCCGATCTCTCCGGAGGCCCGCAAGATCATGCTCGAGCGACCCCCACTCCCGCAGTACAAGGGGTCGAAGGTCTACTATGCCCTCGGTTGGAGCGTGCGCCCAGAGAAAAACGGCCTGATGTGGTCGCACGACGGAGCCTTGGCCGGAACCCGCACCCTGCTCTTGCGTCTGCCCGACGACACGGTGATCGCCGCGTTTTTCAACAGCCGTCCCTGGAACGATTGGAGTTTTATCGCCGACCTCAAGAATTCCTTGCTGAACGCCGCTCAGCAGGTTACCCGCTGGCCCGGTTACGACTGTTTTTGACCCACGTGATCCCTTAGCGTATCCGAGGTGTGAAGGCCCCGGCTTAGGGGCCCGCAGGGGGTAACGCCCAGAGCCTATTTGGCCTGAGCCACAAGAGCTTAGATAGTTACGCTGCGGTTATTGCTTTGCCTTAGGCTAAGGCCAGTAGAAACATGTTTTGGGAGCGCCTCAACGAGTACGCCGGGTATCGTCTTGGCGACCGGGTGTATTGGTCGGAAGGGGCCTGCGAGGGAACCATCCTCGAGATCGCCTGCTCCCCAGAGGGACCGGTTTTCTGGCTCTCCTGTGCGCCTTACTGGGTCAAGCCCGAGGTCGTCTGCCCGGCCCTTGGCCTATCCGAGGCCGTGGGCCTCGCTTTCGGATAGGGAGGTCGGTGAACTTCCACGAGCTGCAACGAGCGCCGGGCGGTCCATCGGCAAAGCCCAGCAATTTCTCCGGAGGAGGTCATAGGCCACCGCTTGGGCCGATCCACCACGTTTAGCACACGGCAAAAGCCCAAAAATCCAGGGTGGCTGAAATCGCAAACCCCCGCTCGAGCGGGGGATTTTCTCGTGCTGCTGGCGGAGAGGGAGGGATTCGAACCCTCGATAGAGCGAACGCCCTATACACGCTCTCCAGGCGTGCCCCTTCAACCACTCGGGCACCTCTCCGTGCGCTCCATATCCTAGCGGGCGGCCTCGAAACTTGCAAGTGATTGGGGCGGGTTGCAAGGGGCGCTGGTGGCTGCTAGAGTAGGAATGTTGCCGAGGGGGTAACTACCCGAGCGGAGGAGAGGAAATGAAGAAAGACATCCACCCCAAGTTAGTGCCGTGCAAGATCATCTGCAACGGCGAAGTGGTGCTCAATACCTACTCGACCAAGCCCGAGCTGCACGTGGAAGTATGGAGCGGCAACCACCCTTTCTGGACTGGCCAGCAGCGTTTTGTGGACACTGAAGGCCGGGTAGAGAAATTCCAGAAGAAATTCGGGGACACCTACAAGCGCAGCGGCAAGAAGAAATAAGCCACTCGAGACCGCTCGAGCAGGCCCCGAGCGGGGCCTGTTTTTTGTCCCGCGATCCTCCAGGCCCCCCACCTTCGGCTGGGCTTTTTGGGTAAACTTGTCGGCAGTTATGCCGCATCTCCCTCTTCACGCGGGTTGGATCGAAGTGGTGGTAGGCCCGATGTTCTCAGGAAAATCCGAAGAACTCATCCGCCGGGTCAAGCGGGCTTTGATCGGCGGACAAAGGGTGATGGTCTTCAAGCCTCACCTCGACGATCGCTATCACGCTTCCGACGTGGTGAGCCATGACGGGAAGCGTATAGAAGCCCTGTCGGTGGCAGATTCTGCCGAGTTGAGGCAAAACCTGCCCGATCCGCTACCTGAGGTGGTGGCGGTGGATGAGGCGCAGTTCTTCGATCCGGGTTTAGTGCCGCTGTTGCTCGAGCTGGCCCAGAAAGGGGTACGGGTCATGGTAGGGGGGCTCGACATGGATTTTCGTGCCGAGCCGTTTGGGATAATGCCCGAACTGTTAGCACGTGCGGAGTACGTGGAGAAGCTCACCGCAGTCTGCCCGGTTTGTGGAGCTCCCGCTACCCGCACCCAAAGGTTGGTGAACGGTCAGCCTGCCCGCTTTGACGACCCGGTGATTCTGGTGGGGGCCCAAGAGACTTACGAACCCCGTTGCCGCAAGTGCCACGTGGTGGTACGGGAGCCAGCTTTGAAGGAAGGGGCCCTTGGCTAGGCTTTATGCACGATGATCTCGAGCACCCCGCTTTTAAAGCTCGCCTGGGACTCTCCTGCGCGGATGGGGCCAGGCAGGGTCAGGGTACGGCGGAAGTAGCCCATGGGACGCTCCTGGCGGGGGTAGACTCCGTCGAAGGGGGCGTGGCGGATGCCTGCTAGGGTGAGGGTTTCGCCCTCCTCCTTGAGCTCCAGGTCTTCCGGCTTGACCCCCGGCAGATCCACCAGGATGCGGTACTGCTGCTCTTCATCCAGCACGTCTACCGCCGGGACCCACTCCGTAAAAGGATCGCCGGAGGCGTACTGGCGGGTGAGTTCCTCGAGCCTGCGCCGCAGGGCGCGGATTTGCTCGAGGGCGTGGGAGCTGCTCAGGCGTTCCAACGACATAGATTACAGCCTACTATACCCTCAGGCTAAGAACGATAAGCTCGCTGGCTAAGGCGAGGCCCCGATGAACTGGATGACGCCAATTCCCGTCCTGGCTGGCCCCACGGCTTCGGGTAAAACCGAGCTAGCCTTGCGATTGGCCCAAGAGCTTCCGCTAGAGGTTATCTCTGCCGACGCCAGCATGGTCTACCGGGGGATGGACATTGGCACCGCTAAGCCGAGCCGTACCGAACGCAACAGGGTGCGCCACCATCTGGTTGACTTGCTCGAGCCCAGCCAGCCGTTTAGCGTAGCAGCCTACGTCCAAGCCGCCGAGACCGCCATCGAGGACGTGCGATCACGGGGTCGTATCCCGTTGGTCGTGGGGGGAACCGGATACTATATCCGCGCCCTTTCCGAAGGCTTGTTTGAGTTGCCCGAACCCGACCCACAGCTGCACCAACAGCTCGAGCGGGAACTCCAGGAGCGGGGGTTTGAGCTCATGTGGAAAGAATTGGCCGCCGTGAGCCCCGCTGATGCCGTGCGAGTGGGCAAAAATCCTCGGCGCTTGGTGCGGGCCCTGGAGGTGTTGCGCCGCAGCGGGATACCCCCGGCCCAGGTCGCCCGGCGAGGGCCGCGCTTCTCGTATCGCAAGCTCATCCTTTGGCCGGAGTGGGGGTGGCTCGAGCCCCGGTTGCGCCTACGCGGCGAGGAGATGTTCCGGCGGGGGTTAGTGGAAGAGGTGCGCGGGTTGCTCGAGCGTTACCCGCAGATGCCCACAGCGCTTCAGGCTATCGGCTACAAGGAGGTAGCAGCCTATCTGCGCGGTGCGCTGCCGCTGGCCGAAACCCAAGAGCGGGTTTTCCGGGCCACCCGGGCTTACGCCAAGCGCCAGTTCACCTGGTTTCGCAAGGAGCCAGGGGACGTGACCTACCTGCCCCGGGGTGGGGAAAAAGCTTGGGAAGGGCTTTGGGCGTGGATTAGAAGCCAGGGCTTGCGCTACCAAGCCTAGGGCTCTGGCTAGGAGAAGATGATCCACTGCCTTTGGCGTCTTGCCTACGACGTAAGTACCGCCCAATGCCCCAAAGCGCGTACTTGGGGCGATTTGTTCTTTCCTGGATCCAAGGATTAAGGTTGGCGTTCCAGGCTGGGCACATTATGATGCGCAATATGTTGGCCCATGAAATCGTCGCCTCGGTCAAACGTCGGAGCATATCTCCCACCGAGGTGACCAAGCATTACCTAGAACGCATCGCTAGGCTAGACCCTCAGATCCGGGCCTTTTTGCGCGTCAACCCAGCGGCGCTCGGGGAGGCGCAGCAAGTCGAGCAGCGGCTGTCGGCGGGGGAAGAGTTGCCACTCGCAGGGGTTCCCATCGCCCTGAAAGACAATATATGCACCCACGGCCTCGAGACTACGTGTGCTTCGCGGATGCTCGAGCGCTTCGTCCCTCCCTATAACGCCACCGTAGTGGAGCGGTTACGCCAAGCGGGGGCGGTCATCCTCGGCAAAACCAACCTTGACGAGTTCGCCATGGGCTCCTCCACCGAGTTCTCGGCCTTCGGACCGACCCGCAATCCCTGGGATTTGGGGCGCGTGCCGGGGGGCTCCTCGGGAGGTTCGGCGGCGGCGGTGGCAGCGGATCTAGCCCCCCTCGCCCTAGGCTCGGACACCGGCGGGAGCGTACGGCAGCCTGCCGCTTTGTGCGGTGTGTACGGCTTCAAGCCCACCTATGGGCGGGTCTCGCGCTATGGTCTGGTAGCGTTCGCTTCATCGCTCGACCAGATCGGTCCCTTAGGGCGAAACCTGCGCGATATGGCCCTCCTGATGGACGTGATCGGCGGCCACGACCAGATGGACTCGACGAGCCTCGAGGTGCAACCGAACTTCGCGGCGACGCTGGAGCACAGGCCACAAGGCTTCACCGTGGGGGTCGTCAAGGAAGCCATGCAGCTGGGGAACTCAGAGGGGGTAGCGGCTGCCCTCCAGCGCTTCCAAGAGGTGCTCGAGGCGGAGGGCGTGCGCTTTGTGGAGGTGAGCATTCCCAGCCTGGAGTACGCTTTGGCCACCTACTACCTGGTCTGCACCAGCGAGGCCAGCTCCAACCTAGCCCGCTACGATGGGACCCTCTACGGCCTGCGCGTGGAAGGGGTAGGCGTCGACGAGACCATGAGGAAAACCCGCGCGGCGGGTTTCGGCCCGGAGGTCAAGCGGCGGATTCTGATGGGCACTTTCGCGCTTTCCTCCGGTTACTACGACGCCTATTACGGCAAGGCGCTGCGGGCTCGAGCCCGGCTCAAGGCCGACTTCGAGAGGGCTTTGACCCAGGCCGATGTCCTGCTTACGCCGACCAGCCCCTTCCCAGCTTTTCCTCTGGGGGTCAAGCTCGAAGACCCCCTCGCCATGTACCTTTCCGACATCGACACGGTGGCGGTCAACCTCGTGGGCTTCCCGGCCCTTGCGATCCCTGCGGGGTTTGAGGCGGGGTTGCCGGTAGGGGTGCAGCTGGTGGGCAAGCCGCTCGAGGACGAGCGCCTCTTCGCCTTGGCCCAGGTTTTCGAGCAAGCCACTGCCGCTGAGTTTGTGCAGACCGCCCCGATCGGGAGGGGTTGATGCGGGTGCTCGAAGTAACACCCCGTACCGGCTGGGCGATTCGGCAGGTGGCCTCTGGCATCCGGCGTTAGGCGTTACGCACGCGGCCATGAGCCCCACTCACTACCGCCTCGCAACCCGGATCGCTCGTCGCCTACGCCAAGAGGGGCATGCCCTACCCAAGGCCCGCCTCGCCGAGGAAGTCCTGGCCAGTCAAAACATGCCACAGGGGCCATGGGCAGCGCGGTTGCTCGAAGACTTGCTCGATGGGCGCTTTGAACAACGCCCTCAGGAGGTAGGGTTATGGGAATGGCGCAATCCCTTTCCGCCCCCAGGGAAACCGGTGGTGGTCTTAGACCTTGAGACTACAGGGCTTTCAGCCCTCGAGAACGAGATTATCGAAATCGCCCTCATCCGTTTGGAAGGGGAAAAGCGTCAGGTCTTTCAGCGCCTGGTGAACCCTGGTACCCCCCTTCCGCCTTTTATCCGTCGGCTCACCGGGATCACTCCCCGCGATCTAGAGGGGGCCCCTGATGTGTATACGGCGCTCGAGGAGGCCTTGCCCCTGATCAAAGATAGCGTCTTAATCATCCAAAATGCCCCCTTTGATCTAGGTTTCCTCCGGCCCCGATTGTTGCGCCTAGGGTATAAGATGGACAACGAAGTGATCGATACGGTGGCTTGGGCACGACGCGCACTTCCTGGACTCCCTAAACGGGGGCTCGACCACCTGGCCTGGGCCTTTGACCTCGACACCGCGGCGTCTAGGCACCGGGCGCTGGGCGATGTGGAGATTACGCTTTGGGTGGCTAAGGAGATGTACTACATGCTCACCGCCGGAAAACCGCTTGCCTTGGGGGACGTATGACCGGACGCTATGTGCTCACCAGCAACTGCTTGCAGACCGGGAGCATGCACCTGACCCGCAGCGTGCGCCAGTTTTTGAAACAGAATCAACCCAAGGTCCGCTTTCGCGATGAGGATGGCGAGGTCTACGAGGCCCCGGTGGACTGGGCAGCCAACCAGATCACCGGACTGGGGGGTTATTACGCCAAGCGCCGCCTGGGGGTGAACGAGGCCATCCATTTGCGGCTCGAGGGGGAGGAGATTTTGCTCGAGGCGGCCAGCCTCAAGCCTCCCCGGCCCCGCGCAGTGAGCGAAGAGCCCGGCTCGCGCCGGGAGGCCGAGCGAAGCGTCCCCAAAGTGGAGGCCGGCCCACCGAAGCGCATTCGGGTGACGCCCTATCCCAAGGAGGTGCTCTACCCCCACACCCCAGCCCCCCTCGAGCCCCCCGGTTTTGCCCATGAGCTCGAGCGCCTGGGGTTCTCCCGCGAAACGGGCGGCCCCCCTTGGCGCTTTCGCGCTGCTTTGGGTCGGCGGACGTATTCGATAGCCCTGTTGCGTTTGGGCGAAGGCAATGTCATGGAACTGCAAGAGCTGCGCTCTTCCGGCGCGGTGCGCTACGCCGGGATCGTGGCCCCCGAATCCCTTCGCGAGGAGGCGTTGCGCGAGGCCCGGAGTCTGGGGGTGAGTTACGTCTCGCCCGAAGCACTGCAAAAGCTGAGCCGTCTGCGCAGCGTTTTTCCTTTGGGGGCCCTCGACGTCGAACGGATGTTGCAGGCCGGGCGGCTCGACGTAGAAGCCCTGGAGGGCCTGGAAAACGAGATCAGCGGCCTGTTGGGGGAACGGGCAGCCTTCTCGGCGGTGCTGCTCTGCCTGGCCGAAGTTCCTTCGCAAAAGGTCTTTCTGCTGGCCGACGTGATGGAGGGAGTAGGGGAGATGGGGCTCGAGGCGGACTCGGTGCGACAGATCCTCGAGGTGCTCTGCGGCCCCCCCTTCCTCATGCTCAAGCGGCTGTCGCCAGGGGAGTACTTGATGCGCAGCTCGGTGGAAGCGGCGCTGGAAGAACTGGCGCAATACGCCCAGTTTGTGGGGATGCGGCTGGGAGCTACGGTGGGTTAGCTGGGACGGCCCTGCCAACCCGACGGCCCGGTTAGCGCCGGCTGACCTTGCCCGGCTGGTTGATGGGGGATAGCACTTGATCGAAGGAGGCCCGAGAGCGGGCTTTCATGGTCTCTATGGCTTCCCAGTTGGGCTGGCGGTGGGTGATCACGGCCTCGACCAACTCCCGTGCGTTGCCGGGGAGTTCCTGACAGAAGGCCCCGGCATCACGGCAGAATCCGGCCACCTTGGGGTCATAGGAGATTCCCGCGAAGGGGGTTCCTGCCGCGGCGGCCAGGATGGCTCCGTGGAGGCGGATCGAAAGCACGTACCCCGCTTGCGCCAAGAGATACATCACCCGGCGGGGATCCCAGGCCAGCTCGCGGGTAAAAGCGTTGAATTCCTCTAGGGCTGGTTCGTCGTGGCCGGGTTGCAGCCCTAGGACCATGACCTCGTAGCCCTCGGCTAGGAGGCGCTCCCCGGCCTTTTTGAGGGTAGCGTTGGCTTCGGGGAGGCCAGCCCGTACCACCAACACCACCAGGTTGCTTTCCCGCTCCACCGGTGGGGCTTGCAGGAGCAGCGCTGGATCGGCCCCCAATTGGGTATCGAGCCCCAGTTTGCGGGCGTACTCCAAGGAGCTTTCGTCGCGGAAAAAGGTTTTGACCCCGCGCAGGCTGCGCCGCACCCATCCTTCGCCCCGCCGCGAGAGCGGCCCCAGCGACTGGTTGAACACGTACACCGGTTTTCCCCGCCGCCGGGCCAGGCCGATCACCGCCAGGTAGTAAAGCAAACTGCCCGGAGAGGTCTTGTCCTGCAACAGCCCGCCCCCTCCCGAAAGCAACAGGTCAATGCGGCCAAAGGCCCTCCATAGGGCAAAGGGGTTGCTGCGCGACACGGCTCGGATGTCATAACGGGCCTCGGTGGCGGCGGGGTCTTTAGAGAGGGCCAGTACCTGGTGCCCACGCCGCTTGACCTCCTGCACGATGGCCTCGAGGATGGCCTCGTCTCCGGCATTCTGAAACCCGTAGTACCCGCTTACCCCAACCACCATTTGCGTAGCCTCCGCACCACGATAAGCCCTAGTCCACCCAGGATAAGCCCCACCAAGATGCCATTCAATACGCGAAACAACGAAATCGCCAAAGGCGTATGGTAGTGGGAGAAGGTATTGAGGATCGAGGCGATGCCCACCGCGATCAAGATTAGCATCCCGTTCTTGATCCAAATAGGCCAGGGAATCAATAAAGCTATAGGGGCCAGAGCGTGGGCGAAGATCTCCTTGAAGCGGGGGCGCACCATGGCATCTTGCAGCCAGGCCCGCAGTTGCAGTTCCCACTCGGGCACGATGGCTCCTGCCGCGTCGTTGCCCCGGCGGAGCACCGCCAGAGCGATCAGGGCCAGGCCGAAGAGCACCAAGCTCACCTCCCCCAGCCGTAGCGGGTGCGCCCATAGACGCTCGAGGGCCGGTCTCCAGGCCGCCGGCAGAAAAGAGAGGGCTACCAACAGGGGCGGGACCACCAGGGTGAGCGAGACCCCTTTGAAGGTCTCGAGCCCCAGCACTGCACGGGGATCGCTTCCCAAAGCGGCCAAAAACACCACCCCCGCCAGGGCATAGAGCACCGCGGCCAGCCAGAGCCACATCCCCGACCGGCGCTCCAGAAAGCCCAGCACCGGGAAGACCAAGGCCGCCAAGAGCGGCCCAGCATCGCTCCGCGCATATCCCAGCGCTCCCAAGAGGAGGAGTCCGGCCAGCGGCCAGCCCCAAGGAGCAGGGTAGCCCAGGGCGAGCAAGCCCAGCCCCGCTAGCACACCCACCCAGGCGGCCAGGCGAAGCGGTGAGGGAGCGAAGTCCCGAACTTTGGGGGTGCCGATGGGGATGTGGGAGCGCTCGAGGTCATCCTTGAGGCGTCCGAGCAACTCCTGGGTGTCCTCAGCAAGGGGGTAGGGGCGCAGGTAGAGGATCTGGTGTCCCCGCTCGCGGGCGGCCAGCACGAATTTATCCGCCACTTCGGCCGGCTTGAGCTTCTCCTGCCACTCCGGCTTTAGGCTGAAAAGCCGCAACACCGGAAGCTCGCGGGCCAGCCGGGGAAAGCCCTCTTGCGGGGTAGCTTCGATCCAGCCGATGGGCTTGCCCTGCAGAAGCGGAATGGCTTCCTCTAACCGGTTGGGGTTGCCGAGCACCTCGGTACCATTGAAGACGATGGCGTCTGCCTCAGGGGGAATGATGGAAGCCTGCAAACCGGGCGCGGGCAGGGTGCGGTGAGCAGCGTTGATGGGGCGAAACACCAGGTAGTAGCCTTGAGCCTTCAGGCGGCGGATCAACCCAGCGTCGTAACCAGCGGGATAGGAGGCCACGTTGACCGGCGTGCCCAACCAAAGACGCCCCCCGGCGGTGCGAAACTCGCTAGGGATATCCCACTGGGCGGCCATTCTCCGCAAAAGCTCGGCGTCGCCGCTCAGGTACGACCAGCCTGCGCGGAAACCGGCCTGGGGATACCCTAGGCTTAGGTTTCCTCCCGATTGGCCCAACAGAAGGCCTCGTTCGAGCAGATTTCCTACCGTTTGCTCGTAGATGGCTACCCCACCGATGCCTTCGCTTTGGTAGCGGGCCAACACTTGCTCAAAGCTTTGCCCTTTCAAGCGGGCCTCGTCCTCCACCGCGTTGCCGTCCATGACCAGCACCACTGGCCCAGGGTGCTCGGCGCGAAGGCGAGGGGAAAGGGCAAGTAGGCTAGGGATCAGCGCTAGGACGATCAGGGCGCGCAACAGGGGGGCTAGGTTCATACAGGTTGCCTCGCTCGAGCGGCCTCTTTGGGGTGGAGCAGGCTGTGGATTCGTGCGGTGAACATGGCCAAGGCTTGTTGGTTTTTGCCGCCGTGAGGGACGATGATATCGGCGTAGCGTTTAGAGGGTTCCACAAACGAGAGGTGCATGGGCCGCACCTGCTCGAGATATTGGCGGATCACGCTCTCCACGCTGCGGCCCCGTTCGGCCAGGTCGCGCTCCAGCCGTCGGATGAAGCGCACATCGGGATCGGTGTCCACAAAAACTTTCAAGTCCATATAGCTGCGTAGCCGCTCGTCGAAGAGAACCAGTACCCCTTCGAGCACCACCACCGGAGCAGGCTCGATCCGCACCGTTTGGGGGAGGCGGGTGTACTCCACAAACGAATACTGGGGCCGGTTTACCGCTTCGCCGCCTACCAGCTTGGCCACATGCTCGAGGTAGAGCTCGAGGTCGAAGGCTTGGGGGTGGTCGTAGTTGACCCCCAGCCGCTCCTCAAAGGGCAGATCGGATTGGTCTTTGTAGTAGTGGTCCATCTCTAAGACGGCCACTTGGCGAGGCAGGGCGGCCGCGGCTACCTCCTGGGCCACGGTGCTCTTGCCGCTGCCGGTTCCGCCGGCAATACCAATGACAAAAGGTCGCACACCGCTCACGCCCCCTATCATAAGCGCGCACGCTCTACTTCATGCTGGGTATGCGGTGAGAGGGCGCGGCCAAAAACAGCCATAGGGGCACCCGTCAGGATGCCCCTCGACCACGCGGAGGGTTAGGCTCGGGCCTGATCGCGGGTTTGTACGGTCGTGGAGCGGCCGATGCTCTTTTCGGTATCCACGTCAAAAGCGTGGATGCGGCCAGTGTCGGCCAGCAGCTCTACGGTGTCGCCGGGGCGCACCGGAGCGTGCCCGTCCACCTTGGCGGTGATCACCGTGCCGTCCACGTCCACGTGGATTTCGCTGTCCGCGCCCAAGGGCTCAACCACCTCGACAGTACCCTTGATGACGTTTTCGGCTTCGGGAATTGCCGTCCACCCTTTGAGCCCCAGGTGCTCGGGGCGGACGCCCAGCCATACTTCTTTGCCGCTGTAGGCTTTGAGTGGAGCGGCCAGGTTGGGGTTGGCCCGTACCCGGAAGCCCGATCCGCTGAGGTAGACGGCGTCTGCGCTTCCCTCGACCTTAGCCCGGATGAAGTTCATCGAGGGAGAGCCGATGAAGCCGGCCACGAATTTGTTGGCGGGGAAGTCGTAGAGGTTCAACGGGGTATCCACCTGCATGATCTCACCGTCGCGCATCACCACGATGCGGTGGCCCAGGGTCATGGCCTCTACCTGGTCGTGGGTTACGTAGATGGTGGTGACCCCTAGGCGGCGGGTGAGCTTGGCGATCTCGGCGCGCATCTCTACCCGCAGCTTGGCATCGAGGTTGGACAGCGGCTCGTCCATCAAAAACACCTTGGGCTCACGCACGATGGCCCGACCCATCGCCACGCGTTGGCGTTGACCGCCCGAGAGTTCGCGCGGCTTGCGCTGCAAGAGATGCTCGATCTTGAGAATGCGGGCGGCCTCCTTGACCCGCTGGTCGATCTCGCTCTTGGGCACTTTGCGCAGCCGCAGCCCAAAAGCCATGTTGTCATAGACGTTCATGTGCGGGTAGAGGGCGTAGTTCTGAAAGACCATGGCGATGTCGCGGTCCTTGGGGGGGACGTCGTTGACCAGCCGGTCGCCGATGTAAACCTTGCCGTCGGAAATCTCCTCGAGCCCGGCGATCATGCGCAGCGTAGTGGTCTTGCCGCAGCCCGAGGGGCCTACAAACACCACGAACTCGCCGTCTTCGGTCTCGAGGTTGAAATCCTTGACAGCCGTCACCTTGCTGCCGTAGCGCTTATATACGTGCTCCAGTCGGATTTTTGCCATGTCGAACTCCTTAGGTCCCACGCTTTGAGTTGGCTTGGCGCCCTCATCGGGGACGGTGTACCTTGGTCTGTCCAAACTCAGCGCACAATGCTGGGCTTTTACAGGCAACTCCAAACCAGAAAGGTACGCCCTAAGTTTAAGGGGCAGGCAAAGGTCTACGCAATACTGCCCGCGCCGACTGAATTGTGGCCTGTGTGACATATGCTTTTCGAGCCAACCGGACATACTCTCGTTAGGCAAAGCCATAAAGCCAAGCCCTCTCGCATTTCCGGCTCGAGCTATTGGTCATAGGGTAGGGGAGGTATAGCGATGCTACAGGGTTTTAGGGATTTTATCTTGCGGGGTAACGTGGTGGACCTGGCGGTAGCGGTGGTCATTGGGACGGCGTTTGGGGTGGTGGTAGACTCGATGGTCAAGGATGTCATCACCCCCATCATCGGTCTGGTCGGAGGGCAGCCAGACTTCTCCAACCTGCGGCTGTTCGCGGATGCCAAGGGGCAGGGGGGAATAGCCTACGGCAGCTTCCTAAACGCCATCATCAGCTTCCTCATCAAAGCTGCGGTGGTGTACTTCGTGATCGTTGTCCCAATGAAGCATGTGATGGAGCGGCTGAACCGGCCCCAAGCCCCCGAAGCGCCAGCAGCCCCTCCGGAGGAGATCGTACTGCTGCGGGAGATCCGCGATGCGCTCAGGGCTCAGCCGCGCTAGAGGCAAGCCCGCGGGTTTAGGGCGCCGTTGGTGTAGGGTCTCGCTCAGCCCATGTTCTCGATGAGGGCCTGTCCAAACTCGCTGCACTTGAGCAAGGTAGCGGAGCGGCCCTCCGCCAACATCAGCCGGTGGAAGTCGTAGGTGACGCGGCCCTGGGCGATGGTCCGGGTCATGGCGTTGATGATCAGATCGGCGGCTTCGGTCCAGCCCAGGTAGCGCAGCATCATCTCGCCGGAGAGGATCACCGAGGAGGGGTTGACCTGATCCTTGCCCGCGTACTTGGGCGCGGTGCCGTGGGTGGCCTCGAAGACGGCGTGGCCGGTCTTGTAGTTGACGTTGGAGCCGGGCGCGATGCCGATGCCGCCCACCTGAGCCGCGAGGGCGTCGGAGATGTAATCGCCGTTGAGGTTGAGGGTCGCGATCACCGAGTACTCGGCGGGGCGCAGCAGGATCTGCTGCAGGAAGTTATCGGCGATCATGTCCTTGACCACGATATCCTTGCCGGTCTTGGGGTTTTTGAAGGTGAGCCAGGGGCCGCCGTCGAGTTCGGTCGCGCCGTACTTGGCCTTGGCGAAGGCGTAGCCCCAGTCGCGGAAGGCGCCCTCGGTGAACTTCATGATGTTGCCCTTGTGCACCAAGGTCACGCTGGGGAGATCGTTCTGCACGGCGTAGTCCAGGGCAGCTTCCACCAGGCGCTGGGTGCCTTCCTCGGAGACCGGTTTGATGCCGATGCCGGCGGTGTTGGGGAAGCGGATTTTGCCGTAGGCTTTGGGGAATTCGCGCTGGAACCACTCGAGGAACTTTTTGACCTCGGGGCTGTCTTTGGCGAACTCGATACCCGCGTAGATGTCCTCGGTGTTCTCGCGGAAGATCACCATGTTGACCAGCTCGGGGTGGCGCACCGGGCTGGGCACCCCCTCGAACCACTGCACCGGGCGCACGCAGGCGTAGAGGTCGAGTTCCTGGCGCAGGGCCACGTTGATGCTGCGGATGCCTCCTCCGACCGGGGTGGTGAGGGGGCCCTTGATGGCCACGCGGTACTCGCGGATGAAGTCCAGGGTTTCCTCGGGAAGCCAGACCACCTCTCCATACACCGCATTGGCTTTCTCTCCGGCGTAGATCTCGGCCCAGGCGATTTTCCTCTTGCCGCCGTAGGCCTTTTCTACCGCCGCGTCCAGTACCGGCTGGGAGGCTCGCCAGATATCCGGGCCGGTGCCATCGCCTTCGATGAAGCCGATGATGGGATGGTCGGGCACTTGAAGCTGGCCACCTTGGAGGGTGAGCTTCTCGCCGTCGGGAACTTGGATGTGCTTGTAGGCCATGACTTGTCTCCTTCTCAGCAAACGCTGCTTGTTCCCAAATCATAAAGCGTATCGGGCGCCTTGATAGCAATGAGCCTCGTAGCTCCGGGGCGGTGGGCTCAGCCGGTCTGCGCGGTGGGCTGTACACCGTTTTCGGTGGCCAGGTATCCGACCCGGACATCCCAAGGGTCTCGAGGCAAACGCTCCACGATCAGCGCCGCAGGTACGAACCCCACGGTCAGAACGGAGGAGGGTAGGGCTCCTAAAAAACGGTCGTAGTAGCCCTTTCCGTAACCTAGCCGGTAACCCGCTCGATCGAAGCACAGCCCCGGTACAACCACCGCCTCGAGCACTTCCGGGCTCGCTGTGGGAGCTTGCTCTTCCGGCTCGAGGAATCCGTAGGGGTGTCGCACCAGCGGGCAAGGGAGGGGGTGGAGGCTGAGGCGGTAGCCTTGGATGCGGGGCAGGTAGTAGGTAGCCGGATAGACCTCAGGGAGCCTACCGGGATCGGGTTCGTGGCCAAAGGCGCTATAGATGAGGATGTGCCGGAGGGCTCGAGCCCGTAGAAACTCCGCTAGCTGCTGGACCATCTGCTGTGAGAGTTCGTTTATCGGCAGCTTGCTGCGGGTAGCTTTGGCCCAATTCCGAAAAAAAGGTTTGGTCATCTCCTCCACCCTAAGCGCTGGAGGGGTTTGGCTCAATCGGCAATGTGACGCATTGACACTTTGAGTCTCCGAGTGTCAATATACTTGATGTATGGGCCATTGGCCCCGCTGACCAAACAAGCTTGTGGAGGTAAACCGTGCCGGTGTACGTTTACTTGGGTTTAGAGTCGGGGAACTACTACGAGTTTCGGCAAGGCTTTCACGACGAGCCGCTGAGCAGGCACCCCGAGAACGGCGAACCGTTGAAGCGGGTGATCCAAGCTCCGGCGATTGCCTTCAAGGGTTCGGGTTGGTACGTTACCGACAGCAGGCCTAAGGAAAGCAAAAGCAGCGAATCGCACGACTAAAGCCCGGCCCGGAAAACCATCCGGTTCCAGCGCCGTACGGGCGCTGATTTCTTTTCTGCTAAATATACACTGGACTTCATAGCGCGCGCTGACGCCTATGGCAGGAGGTAGGGGATGGGTATACTGACGGGTTTAGGGGTTCTGATGGCGATCTTTGGGATCGCGTTGCTCGCGCGGCCAGGACGACGGGCGTTGGGGGGGCCTTTGGTGATTGTCGGCTTGGTGCTGGCAACGCTATCGCAAAGCTTCGTGGTCATCCCGGCCGGGAACGTGGGGGTGGTGTTCAATGTGCTGCGAGGGGTTCAACCTCAGCCCCTGGGTGAGGGGACCCACGTTGTGCTGCCTTTTATCCAAGAGGTCATCGTCTACGATGCCCGCCTACAGGAAGTGACCCTGGCGGCGCCCGTACCCGGAAGCCGCGAGCCCGGTCCCAGCGAGGAGGCCATCACCGCCCGCAGCAAGGAAGGCCTCGAGATCGGGGTGGACGTGACCGTGCAGTACCGGGTCAAACGTGACGAGGCCCCCCTTTTGCACCGGGAACTGGGGCCTCGTTTTCTCGACACCTTGATCATTCCGCAGATTCGCAGCAAAGTGCGAGACGCGGTGGGGCAGTTCAATGCCGCTGACCTTATCAGTACCCAGCGTACCCAGCTCGAGCGGGCCGTTACCCAAGGTCTGGGGGAAGAGCTAAAGAAGGGGCATATCGAGCTGGTAGGGGTGCTGTTGCGCCGCATTGATATCCCCCAATCGGTGGCTAAGGTTATCGAGGAGAAACAAACCGCTGAACAACAGGTGCAGGTGGCGGAGAACCGCCGCCGCCAGGCCGAGATTGACGCCCAGCGCCTGGTGGCCCAGGCTCGAGGCGAGCGCGACGCGGCAATCCTCAAGGCCGAAGGCGAGGCCAAAGCCATCGAACTGCGGGGCCGGGCGCTCAAGGCTTCCCCTGAGGTGATCCAGCTGACCGTGGCGGAAAAGCTGGCCCCTAACGTGCAGACCATTATGGTTCCCAGTACCGGCAACTTCCTGCTCGACTTGCGGAACGTGCCGAGCGGCCAGCAGCGCGCTCCGTGAACGGTTGGGGGTCGGCCGAAAAGAGAGCTAATGCCCAAAATTTGGTTTGAGGGCGTAGCCTGGGTAAGATTGCCCTCAAGGAGGAAGTACGATGAACAACCAGATCAGAAGGTGGGTTGTCGGAGCCATTGGGCTGCTGGGACTGGCCTGGGCCCAGAACGTCACCATCACCTACTGGCAGTACGACTTCAAAAGCAAGGTAGAAGCCGTAGACGAGCTCATTAAGCGCTTCCAGGCGGCCAACCCGGGTATCAAGGTGATACATCAGACCTTCCCCTACGACGCCTACCAGCAGAAAGTGGCTTCGGCGGTTCCTGCTGGGCAAGGCCCGGATGTGGTGAACCTCTATTACGGTTGGGTGCCGACTTGGGTCAAGGCGGGGTATTTGCAACCCCTGCCCGATAGTCTGGCCAAGGCCGTGGACAGCGACTTTATCTCAATGGTTCAGGCGGCCAAGGTAAACGGCAAACTCTACGGGGTACCTACCGCGGTACGTTCGTTGGCCCTGTTTTATAACAAGGACCTCTTCAAGGCGGCGGGGATCAGCGCCCCACCCAAGACCTGGTCGGAGTTTCTCGAGGACGGCAAGAAGCTTACCGTTAAGCAGGGAGATCGCTACGTTCAGATCGGCTACGGCATCGCTCCCGACGGCCAGGACCACCACTTGGTGCGGGAGGTGTTGCTGCGGCAGTTAGGCGGGCGGCCCTACTCCGATGACGTCAAGAAGGTCACTTACAACACCCCCGAGGGGGTCAAAGCCCTCACCCTGTATACTGACTGGGTCAAGCAGGCGGGGATCGGGGTGCCCAACTTCTTCCCGGGCAACAACGGCTACCGCGATGGCTTTATCGCCGGGAAGATCGGGATGATCATTGACGGTTCCTTTGCTATTGGCACCATCAGCAGCGGGGCCAGGTTCAACTGGGGGGTGGCTGAACTCCCCACCGAGCGCCCCGGAGCCCGCAAGGCCAACTTTGGCTCGTTCTGGCTGCACGGGTTAACCCCCCAGGCCACCGGCGAGAAACGCGAGGCGGCGATCAAGTTCTTGCAGTTCCTCACCTCCGAGGAAACCCAGCGCTACTGGCTCGAGAAGGTGGGCGAACTTCCGGCGCGCAAGTCGCTCATCAAAGATCCCAAGCTCTCCTTGAACCCCGTTTACGGCCCCTTTGTGCTCTCGCTGGCCTACGCCAAGGCCACCCCTTTTGTAGATGAAGCCGCTCAGCGCAAAGTGATGGTGGACGCCATCAATCGGGTCCTGCTGCAAAACGTCAACCCCGCCGATTCGCTCAAGCAGGCCGCCGCGGAAGAGCAAAAGGTGCTGGACGAATTCTGGAAGTAGAACCCCTGCCAGAGCGCCCCTTTTGGGTTTGATGCTATGCGCCTATCCCTCGCCCGCCGCGAGGCCCTCTGGGCCTTCGCCTTCTTGCTGCTTCCGCTGGCTTTCTTCTTGTTGGTCCGCCTCTGGCCCGCGTTCCAGGCTTTGTGGTTGTCGCTGTATGAGTGGAACGCGGACCCGGCCAAGCGCGCGTTCGTGGGGCTCGAGCATTACCAGCAGATGCTGGGCGACAAGCTGTTGCGCAAAGCGTTGCTCAACACGTTGCTCTATACCTTGGTCGGAGTCCCCGCCCAGCTCGTACTGGGGTTGGGGGTAGCGCTGCTCCTCAATGCGGTGGAGCGCTTTCGCGACCTGTTTCGAGCGATCTATTTTGCCCCCTACATCACCCCCGCGGTGGCGGTAGCTTGGGTGTTTAGCTGGATGCTCTCGCCCAATTTCGGCATCGTCAACGAGGTGTTGCGGCTGCTGGGGTTGCCCGCTCAACCCTTTTTGCAAAGCCCCGGGCAAGCCCTCCTCACCGTAACGGCGGTGGTCGTCTGGCAGAACTTGGGCTTTCAAGGGGTGCTCTTTCTGGCGGGGTTGCAGAACATTCCCCGCGAATACTACGAAGCCGCGCGCATTGACGGGGCGGGTAGCTGGGCCTTATTCCGCCACATCACCTTGCCCTTGCTGAACCCGGTGATAGTCTTCTCGGCAGTGATCGGTACCATCGGCTTCTTGCAGCTTTTCACCCAGGTGGTGAACCTCAACTTCACCGATCAGGGTGGCCCGCTAAGCTCTACGCTGGCGCTGGCCCTCTACATCTACCAGCAGGCCTTCAGCCGCTTTGAGCTAGGCTACGCGGCAGCCATTACCGTGCTGCTTTTCGTGATCATTCTGCTGATCACGTTGGTGCAGTTGCGGTTGCTTTCGAGGCGGGTGGAATACTGATATGCCTACCCGAGACCTTCTGCTACGGGCATACCTAAACTCCTCTGTTGGACGTGCTTCCCTGGTTGCCGCGGGGCTCCAACGGAAAAAACGGAGCGAGTGGCCGTTTGGCGTAAGACCCACGACGCACCCCGAGGAACGTGCATGAAACGCTGGCCCACCCTCCTTGCCTACGCCGTGCTCCTCCTGGGTAGCTTGGCGATGGCCTTTCCCTTTGTGTGGATGCTCTTTACCTCGCTCAAGCCCTTCCAGGAGATCTTCAGTCTTTGGCTTTTACCTCAGCACCCTACCCTCGACAACTACCGCCAGGTCCTCCTCCAAACCCAGTTCCCTCGCTGGTTCTTCAATAGCCTGGTGGTAGCGGTTATCACCACGCTCTCGGTCTTGTTCTTCGACTCCTTGGTAGGGTACACGCTGGCTAAACTGCGCTTCCCCGGCAAGGGGGTCATCTTCGTGCTGATCCTCTCGACCCTCATGATTCCCACCGAGATGCTCGTCATCCCCTGGTACGTGATGAGCGCGGAGAACGGCTGGGTCAACACCTACTGGGGGCTTTTGTTTCCCGGATTGATGAGCGCTTTTGGGGTGTTCTTGCTGCGGCAGTTTTTCCAAACCCTGCCCAGTGACCTCCTCGACGCTGGGCGCATCGACGGCCTAAGCGAGTTCGGGGTGTTCTGGCGGGTAGCCTTTCCTTTGGTTCGGCCCGCCCTGGCCGCGCTGGGAATCTTCACCTTTTTAGGCAACTGGAATTCCTTTTTGTGGCCCTTGGTGATCGTACAGACCGCCGAGATGCGCACCTTGCCGGTGGGGGTAGCCCTTTTCTCCGGCGAGGCAGGAACCGCTTGGAACTTGATCATGGCGGCCAGCAGCCTGGCCGTGTTGCCGGTGCTGTTGGTCTTTCTCTTTTTCCAGCGCCAGATCATCGAGGGGGTGGTGTTGACCGGGGTCAAGGGGTGAGCTTGTGTCTTCCTCCTCGAACCGAGTACCCTACCGCTATGTCCCGCTGGCACGCCGTTTACCGCCGTTGGGTGCTGGGCCGCCACTACCGTTTCGCCCGGGAGCACCTGGTTCCCTATTTCTTCGACGCGCTCACCGCTTATTCGCTGGGGCTTGCGGCCATCGGGGTGCCGCGCGCTGCCGAAGCGGCCAAGGCGCTCGCCGAGCTACGCAAGCATCCCTTGCCGAGCTTTAACGGCCTGGTGGAGGACGTCTTTTTCGCCATTGACCAGCAGCTCACCGAGCACTGGGGGCTCGAGGTCGCGGGGACGCTGCGCCGGGGCCTCTCCCGCAACGACCTTGACCTGACCGTCTTCCGGGCATTCGCCCGGGATCGGGCTTTGCTGGTGCTGGGCGACCTGCTGGCCCTGCGGCGGAGGATGCTGCTCTTGGCCGACGAGCACCGCGAAACTTTGATGGTGGCCTACACCCACCACCGCCCGGCCCAGCCCACCACCTTGGGCCACTACCTTTTGGGGTTAGAGAACCTCCTCTCGCGCGACACCCGGCGGCTATGGGCGGCCATCCAGACCACCAACGCCTCGCCGCTGGGGGCGAGTTCGCTGGCGGGAAGCCCCTACCGGGTAGACCGAGAGGCGATGGCCCGGCTGTTGGGCTTTGGCAAGGTGGTGGAGAACACCTACGACGCGGTAGCCGCAGGGGACTGGGCCCTCGAGCTGGCCCAGGCTCTGGCTGCTTTGGGGGCGAGCCTCTCCCGCATGGCCCGTGACTTGCTGTTTTGGGCCGAGCGCGAAGCCTTTGTAGTGGGGGAGCGGGTGGCGCAGGGCTCGTCCATCATGCCGCAAAAGCACAACCCGGTGATCCTCGAGCACGTGCGGGCCCTGGTGGCTGAACTCCTGGGAGGGCCCCAGATCCTCCTGGCCCTCAACCACAACACCGCCTATGGCGACCTCAACGACCACAGCACCGGCGTGCTGGAGCCCCTCGAGCGCCTATTCCATCTCGCCCAGGGGGCGCTCGAGCTCTCGCGGGTGGCGCTCGAGGAGAGCCGCTTTGTTCCTGAGCGGATAGCAGAGGGGTTGGCGGACAGGAGCGTGGT
Organism: Meiothermus sp. Pnk-1; assembly: GCF_003226535.1. Lineage (NCBI taxonomy): Bacteria > Thermotogati > Deinococcota > Deinococci > Thermales > Thermaceae > Meiothermus > Meiothermus sp. Pnk-1. The sequence continues at coordinate 97,046 of NZ_QKOB01000010.1, forward strand.
GGCCTCAGAGTTGGTGGATGTGCTGGTCGCGGAGGGGTATCTGCCCCTAGGTGAAGCCTATGCCCGGGTCAAGAGGATGCTCGCGGGTTTGGCCGGAGAGGGGCGTACCCTGGACCAGCTGGGCGAAGCTGACCTAGCGGCCTATTTGGGCTTTGGCGACCCGGATTTGCTGGCGGCGCTCGAGCCCCGCCGCTTTGTCGAGCGGCGCCGGGTTCAGGGCGGGGCTGCCCCCGGGGCCCAGATCGCCCACCAGCGCCAGGCTCGAGGGCGCCTCACCCAAGATCGCCGCACCTACAACGCCCTGCGGCTAGCGATCCGCCAGGCCCGCCGGTTGCTGAGCGAGCCGGAAGCGGTGCTTACAGCCGGCAAGATGGCTCTTTAGGGGCAACACCGGCGTAGGGGAATAATCCGCCGCGTCCTAGTACGTCCTACGTCATACGTCGAACGAAGGGAATCTACCCCCAGGTGTACCGGCCCTGCCGGTCCCGACAGGGAATCTACCCCAGGTGTACGGGCACCGCCCGTCCCGAAGGGAATCTACCCCCGCGTTTAGCGTCCCTGCCGGTCCCGACAGGGAATCTACCCCAGGTGTACGGGCACCGCCCGTCCCGAAGGGAATCTACCCCCGCGTTTAGCGTAAGACGTACGACGTAAGCCGCGTTTAGCGTTTTGCGTACGACGTACGACGTATGACCTAAGTCGCGTTTAGCGTCTGGCGTTTTGCGTATTGCGTACGACGTACAGCGTACGACATCAGTAAAACCCAATGTCCCACCAATCAACTTACCAGCGCACTAGCGGTTTGAGGGTACGAGTTCGATCTCGAATAGCCTGGGCCAGAGCTTGCCGGTGACGAATAGCCGGTCGGTAGCGGGGTCGTAGGCGATCCCGTTGAGCACGTCGGCACCGGGGTTAAGCAGCACCAGGTTGGTGAGGTCCACCACCCCCTCGACCCGACCGTTTTGGGGGTCGATGATCACGATCTGGGGGGTCTGCCAGACGTTGGCGTAGATCTTGCCCTTCACGTACTCGAGCTCGTTGAGCATCGGGAGGGGTTGCCCGTTCAGGGTGACGAGGAGGGTGCGCTCGACCTTGAGGGTTTTGGGGTCGAGAAAATATAGCTTGGCGCTTCCGTCGCTCAGGATGAGCTGTTTGCCGTCGTGGGTGAGCCCCCAGCCCTCGGTGGTGTAGTTCCAGGTGCGTTGTAGCGCAAACGTTTGGGGGTCGTAGATGAAGCCTACCTGGTTCTTCCAGGTGAGCTGGTAGAGGTGCCCATCCAGTAAGGTGATGCCCTCGCCAAAATACTGTGGCCCCAAAGCTTTGCGCTGCACCACCTTGCCGCTTTGCAGCTCGACTTTGCGCAGCTCGGATCGCCCCTCGAGCCCAGTCCCTTCGTACAGGAAGCCGTCGTGGAAGATCAGCCCTTGGGTGAAGGCTTGAGGGTCGTGGGGGAAGGTGTGGACCACCCGGAAGGTGTAGGTTTGCACGGCTTTAGGGGAGCTCTGCTGGCCACAGGCTAGGCTCAGCAGCACCAGCAGGAGGGCTAGAGCGCGCATGTGCTTACGATACGGCCTCTGCATGGCTCAAGCATAGCGTTTGAGCAGCAGGCTGAGGTGGTTTCTGAGTTCAGCCTGGACAGCCTGGGGGTTTTGGGTTGCATCGAGCACGACGAAGCGCTGGGGCTCGGCCCTGGCTAGCTCGAGGTAGCCGGCCCGCACCCGCCGGTGGAACCCCAGGGGCTCGCGCTCGAGGCGGTCCCGCCCTTGGAAGCGGGATAGCCCTACCTCGGGGGGCAGGTCCAGCAGGAAGGTCTTGTGCGGCGTGAGTCCCCCGGTGGCCCCCTGGCCCACCGCCCGGAGCCAGCCCAGATCCAGCCCCCGCCCGTAGCCCTGGTAGGCCAAGGAAGAGTCCAGGTAGCGGTCGCACAGGACGATCCTTCCCGCTTCCAGTGCCGGGGCGATGACCTGACGCACATGCTCGGCCCGGTCCGCCGAGTAAAGCAAGTACTCCGCCTCTGGCGACATCGCTTCGGATAGCAGCAGCAGCCGCCGCACTTCCGGTCCCAGCCAGCCCCCGTCACCGGGTTCACGGGTAAGCACTACCTCGCAGCCTTGAGCCTCGAGCCAAGGGGCGAGCATCCCCGCTTGGGTGGATTTCCCCGCCCCTTCGGGGCCTTCAAAGGTGATGAACAATCCTGGCATTTTCCCTCATCGATAGGCGTTACAGGCCGGTAGGGTGCTCGATAAAAACCCAAGGCAGGCCGAACTCTTGTTCGATCCGCTCCGCCAGAGCCTTCACGCCGAAGGTCTCGGTATCGTAGTGCCCGGCGTAGATGGCGTTCATGCCGCGCTCGAAAGTCTCGTGAAAGTTCTGGTGCTTGGGCTCCCCGGTGATGAGCAGCTCCGCCCCCCGGGAGTGAGCCGCGCCGATGAGGTCGGACCCGCTCCCCGAGACCACCGCCACCCGGCTTACCTCGCTGGGACCCCCCTGGTGGATCAGGCACTGGTTGGCGATGAGGTTGCCAAACTCGTCCGGCGTGGCGGTGATCCGGCCCATCTCGCTGGCTAGATCGGCGATGGACCGTGCCTGCGGCAGCCGCCCGATATACCCCACCTCGAAGGGTTCGAGATCCACTAGCCCCAGCTTTTGAGCGATCACCGCATTGTTGCCCACCTCGGGATGGACATCGAGGGGCAGATGCGAGGCGTAAAGGTTGATGCCACCCCTAAAGAGGGCCTCGAGCCGCCGTTTGTGGATCCCCACCACCGGACGTTGCCCCCCCCAGAACAACCCATGGTGAACGATCAGAAAGTCCACCCCTAGCGCTATGGCCTTGCTGATGGTGGCCTGGGCCGCATCTACGGCGGCTCCGATTTTGGTTACCTGCTCTTTTCCCTCTACCTGGAGCCCATTGAGCGAGGGGTCGCGGTAGAGGGCGCTGATCTCCCGGGTACGCAGCAGCTCATCCAGCCATGCTACGAGGACGTCGCGGTGCATGAGGGTAGTCTACCGTCAAACGCCGTGCGAATTTAGGCTCAGTGCTATAGCCCTAGGGCCTTCCGCGCCTCTTCCACTTCATTCCAAGGTAGAACCTCATGGCCGCGCTCGAGCGTCCTTTCGTGTCCCTTGCCCGCCAAGAGGAGGGTGTCCCCCGGTTCGGCGTGTGCGATGGCCCAGCGGATGGCCTCGCGCCGGTCGGGAATGAGGGCGTACCGCCCCCCTACCGCCTTGGCGGCCTCGGCCATCGTTTGTAGGATGGCCTCGAGGTTCTCCGAGCGGTGGTCCTCCTCGGTGAAGACCGCGAAATCGGCGAGTTCCCCCGCCGCCTGCCCGATCCCTGTGCGGCGCTCGGCCCCGCGTTCCCCAGCGGCCCCTACCACGATCACCAGCCGCCCCCGGGTGGTGGGGCGCAGGGTCTCGAGGGCCGCCCGCACGCTGGAGGCGGTGTGGGCGAAGTCCACGATGACCCGAAAAGGTGTAGCCTGTACGATCTGCATTCGCCCCGGAACCCCGGGGAAGAACTCGAGCCCGGCCTGCAACTCAGGGATCTTCACCTCCAGCCTGGCGGCAGCGGCCATCGCGGCCAGGGCGTTCAGGGCGTTGAACTTACCGATCATGGGTAGGCTCACCTTGAACACGCCCAGGGGGGATCTGACCCGAAAATGTAGCCCCGCTGCAGTCTCGAGCAGATCCTCGGCCTGCCAGTCGCCGCCCGTGCCGTAGCTCCAGTGCGCCAGGCCGGGAAGCTGGGGATAGTAGGGATCCTCGCGATTTAGGACGCCAAACCGCGAGCGCCGCAGCAGGGTCTGCTTGGCGGCGAAGTAGCGCTCCATGCTGCCGTGGAAGTCCAGGTGGTCGGGGGAGAGGTTGGTCCAAACCCCCACCTCGTACCCGAGGCCGCGCACCCGCTCCAGCACCAAGGCGTGGCTGCTGACCTCGAGCACCGCCCGCTTGCAGCCCGCCGCTACGAACCGGGCCAGCATCTCCTGCACCTGAGGGGCTTCCGGGGTAGTGAAGTGGCCGCGCAGGAAGAGTTCCTCCTCGCCGATCCTCACCCCCACCGTGGAGATCCTTCCCGCCGGAGGGGAGGCGAACTGGAGCAGGTGGTGGGTGAGTACGGTGACGGTGGTCTTGCCCTTGGTGCCGGTGACGCCGACCAACTGTAGCTTCTTTGCCGGATACTCCCAAAAAGCTGCCGAGAGGTCGGCCAGGGCTTGGCGGGCATCGGCGACCTTGAGGTAGGGGACGGGCAGCTTTAGGTCCTGGGTCCCCACGATGCCCACCGCGCCTCGCGCGATGGCCTCGGGGATAAAGTCATGACCGTTCAGGGGAGGACGGTTGGCCGATGGGAGGCCCTCGATGGCGACGAAGACAAAACCTGGCTCGACGAGCCTCGAGTCGTGGGTGACCCCGCTCACCGGGGTTGTGGGGTAGCCGGGGCCGAAGAGGACATCCAGGTATGGCACAGGGGATATCATAGGGCACCGCACAACGCAAGACGCGGTGGATCGGGTTGCAGCCCGGTTCGCAGTTGCGTGTCGGCAGCGGTAATATGGTATTTGTTCATGCGAGCCCCCCTCCCTGCGAACGAAGAAGCCCGGTTGGCCAAGCTGCGCGAGTATCGGATCCTCGATACCCTGCCCGAGCAGGCTTACGACGACATCACCTATCTGGCTTCCCGGATCTGTAACACCCCAATCTCCCTCATTACCCTGGTAGACCGCGACCGTCAATGGTTCAAATCGCGGGTGGGGCTAGAGCTGAGCGAGACCCCACGCGATTTCTCCTTTTGCGCCCACGCCATTTTGCAAAGCGGGGTGATGATCGTGCCCGATGCCCTGCAAGACCCCCGCTTTGCCGATAACCCGCTGGTCACCGGCGAACCCCACATTCGCTTTTATGCCGGGGCGCCGCTCCTCACCTCGAGCGGGGAGGCGCTGGGTACGGTGTGCGTGATCGACTCCCGGCCTCGCCAGATAGGGGACGAGGAACAAAAAGCCCTGGCTGCCCTCGCGCGCCAAGTGACAGCGCAGCTGGAGTTGCGCCGGGAGATCAGGGACCGCCAGCGTTACCAGGAACTCCTGGAGGAGGCCAACGCCCGGCTCAAGCACCTCGCCGAGCGCGACGAACTGACGGGCCTGTACAACCGGCGGGTGCTGATGGCCCGCTTCAGGGAGGAGTTTCACCGCGCACTGCGCTACGGACAGCCCCTCTCGCTGTTGATGATCGATGTAGATGGGTTCAAAGAGTACAACGACACCTACGGTCACCCCGCCGGGGACGAGGTGCTCAAACAGGTGGCGCGCAGGATCCAGTCGAGGCTACGGGCAGGGGATCTGCTCGCCCGCTACGGGGGGGAGGAGTTTGCGCTGCTGCTTCCTAACACCCCGTCCCAGGGAGCGATGGCTCTGGCTGAACGGCTGCGGCAGGAGGTGGAGCAGGCCTCCTGGCCCTCGCGTCCCGTTACCATCAGCGTAGGGGTGGCCACCCAGAGCGCTGCCGCAGAGGAACCCCACACCCTGCTCGCTGCCGCGGACGAGGCGCTGTACCAGGCCAAGCGGTTGGGGAAGAACCGCGTGGTCCAGGCTCAGCTATAGCGCGGGGTTCTCCCGTCCGAGGTCAGGAGCGGGCCGTAGAGATCCGGGCGGCGGTCGCGGAAAAATCCAAAGCCGGCACGAAACCGCCGGGCTTTCTCGAAGTCCATCTCGGCGTAGAGGATACCCTCCTCGAGGCTGCCGAACTCCGCCACCTTGCTGCCGGTGTAGTCGCAGAGAAAAGATCGCCCGTAGTATGTCTGTTGTCTGCCCTCGATCTCCTCGGTGCCGATCCGGTTGGCCGCTCCCACGTAGACCGAGTTGCAGACTGCATGGCCGATCATGGCCCGCTGCCACATCTCGCGGGTGTCGATCCCTCCGGCTTCCTCTGGCTCTGAACCGATGGCGGTGGGGTAGAGGAGGAGATCGGCCCCCAGCAAGGCCATGATGCGGGCCGCCTCGGGATACCACTGATCCCAGCAGATGCCCACTCCGACCGTGCCGTACCGGGTATTCCAGACCTTGAAGCCGGTCTCGCCGGGGTTGAAATAGTACTTTTCCTCGTAGCCGGGGCCGTCGGGGATGTGGCTTTTGCGGTAGACGCCAAGAAACGCGCCGCCCGCGTCGAACATGGCCAGGCTGTTGTAATGGGCTTGCCCGCTTCGCTCGAAAAAACTAATGGGCAGGACGACATTCAGCTCTTGGGCGAGCGCTTGGAAGCGAGGCAGGAACGGATGGCCCTCCACAGGATGGGCCAAGCTGAAGAACTCCTCCCGCTCGAGCTGGCAGAAGTACAGGCTCTCGAAGAGTTCCGGCAACAAAATGATCTGGGCACCCTTTTCGGCGGCCTCCCGGATGAAGCGCTCGGCCTGCTCGAGGTTGGCCTCGAGCGCTTGGCGCATGCGCATTTGCACGACAGCGAGTTTTGGCATTTAATCCCCTTTCCAGATCCTGCCCGCGGGCTGCTGCTGGGTCACGCAGTGGAAGCTTCCCCCGCCGGTGATAAGGGCGCGGCTCCTGAGCCCGATGACCTCTCTACCGGGGAACAAGGGGCCCAAGATGGAGAGGGCTAGCGCATCGTTGGGGTCGTCGTACTGCGGCACCACCACGAAACCGTTGCCGATGTAGAAGTTGGCATAGGTGGGTGGCAGGCGGTTGCCCAGCAGCTCGAGCCGCTGTTGCGGCAAAGGCAATTCTACGACCTCGAAGGGGTTGCCCTCGAGGTCGGTAAAGCCTTTCAGCCGGGCGAGGTTGGCCTTTAAGGTGGCGTGGTTGGGGTCGGAGGCCCTCGGTTCTACGCAAGCGACGATGGTGGTGGGCTTGACAAAGCGGGCGATGGTGTCGATGTGCCCATCGGTGTGGTCGCCCTCGAGCCCGCCCTCCAGCCACAGCACCTTCGCAAAGCCCAGGTAGTCGCGCAGATACCCCTCGATCTGCCCTTCGTTCAGGTGAGGGTTACGCTCGGGATGGAGCAGGCACTGCCGGGTGGTGAGTACCACCCCACCCCCGTTGGTTTCGAGGCTTCCCCCTTCCATCACCACCGGTACGTCCCAGTGGGCGGCCCCCAGGTGTTGGGCTACGTACTCGGGGGCTTCGTTATCCAACCGCCATTCGTACTTATTCCCCCAGGCGTTGAACTTCCAGTTAACCAAAGACACCTCTTGGCCGCGCCGCACGAAGATAGGGCCGTTATCGCGGAACCACACGTCATCGAGGGGAAGGCGGTGGCAGGTGAGATTGCCCGCGCCAATGCGCTTGCGGGCGTCCTCTTCGGCCTCCTCGTCGCGCACCAGGAGGTGTACCGGTTCGAAGCGGGCGATGGTCTGTACCAGTTCGGCAAACTCCTGACGAACAGGCTCGAGGTAGCCCGCCCACAACTCCTCGTCGAAAGGCCAGCTGGTCCAGGTCGCGGCGTGAGGTTCCCACTCAGCGGGCATGCAAAAGCCGAGTTCACGGGGGGTAGGGGTACGTAAGTGCTGCACAACCTGTCAGTTTAGCACCTCGGGGTGGTTTAGGGGTCAGGCCATAGGCGCTCTTGTACCGCCCGCACGTTCTTGATCCGCTGGTCCAAGAGGCGGATCAGCTCGAGGCGGTCTCGAGGGCTTTCCACGAAGTCCAGCCGGTCGCCTTCCAATACCAGCTTCGGCGAGAGGGCGTAATCCCCGATCCACCCTTCATAGAGCCGATTTAGCGCTCGAAGGTAGTCGGTGGGGATGCGTCGCTCATACTCCCGGCCTCGCTTGGCGATGCGCTGTTGGAGGGTCGAAAGGGAGGCGCGGATGTAGATGAGCAAGTCGGGTTTGCGCAGAGCGGGAGCGATCCCCTCATACAGCTGCTGGTAGGTTTGCCAGTCGCGCTCGGAAAGGTACCCCTGACGGTAAAGGTTGCAGGCGAAGATGGCGGCGTCTTCGAAGACGGTGCGGTCTTGCACCACCCGCGGATGGCGGTTGACTTCCTCGAGGTGCTGCTTGAGCCGTTTGGCTAGGAAAAACACCTGCGAGTGGAAGGCCCACCGCCCCATATCGGCGTAGAAGTCGGATAGGTAGGGGTTTTCGTCCACGGCTTCGTAGACCGGGCGGAGGCCGTACTCCTTGGCCATCAGTGTGGTCAGGCTGGACTTGCCCGAGCCGATGTTGCCGGCGATGGCGATATACATAGATGCCGAGCTAGTTCCCGGTCGCCTGGGGGATCCCCCCTAAGCGCTGCTGCACCTGGCGGACGATCCAGTCTTGGTCCGCCTCGTCGTAGGCGTAATCGAGCTGATCGGCCTCGACGATCCATAAGGGGTGTGGGTAGGTGGCGAAGTGCCGGTCGTAGGATTGGCCCAGCTGCTCGAGGTAGCCGTGATCGATCTGCTGCTCAAAAGGGCGGCCCCGACGGCGGATGCGCTCCAGCAGCACCGGCAGCGGTGCCCGCAGGTACACGGTGAGGTCGGGGGTGGGGATGCGGGGGGAGAGGTGACGGTAGAGGTCGGCGTAGAGCTCCCACTCTGCCCCGCTGAGGTTCAGCGAGGCAAAGATAGCGTCCTTGTCGAAGAGATAGTCCGCCACCACCCCCCGGCTAAAAAGCGCCGGCTGGGCCAGCGGCAGGAGCTGTTTGTAGCGTGAGAGCAAAAAAAAGACCTGTACCTTAAAAGCGTAGCGGGTAGGGTCTTGATAAAACAGCGGTAGAAAGGGGTTTTCCTCCACCACCTCGAGCAGCCTTTCCGCGCCTAAACGTTCGGCTAGCAGCCGAGCAAGGGTGGTCTTGCCCACCCCGATCACGCCTTCGATCGCGATATACATGTCGGCTATAGGCTATCGGCTGAAGGCGAGGAGCTCAAGACTTGACACGAACGGGTAAAGGCCCAAGTCCCCTAGCGCCGGGCGATCATGGTCAGCGTTATTTCGATCTTGCGCCCCTCGCGCCAGACGATGAGCTTTACCCGGTCGCCGGGGCGGAAGCGAGCGATGGTCTGGGTGACCTCGGCCTTGTTCTTCACCGCCTTGTTGTTGATGGCCAGGATGATGTCGCCTAGGTTGACCAGCCGGCCCCGCGCATCGCGCTGCGCCGCCCGCAGCCCCGCGTTGGCTGCGGGGCTACCCCGCTCGATCTTGTCGACCATGCTGCCTTGGGATGAGACCAGCCCCACCCCCCGCAACAGCAGGGGGTCCAGATCTCCCAGGTCCACCAGGCTGGCCCCTAGCCAACCGCGCTGGGGCACCCCGAAACGCTCGAGGTCTTGGATGCTCTGGCGTACCAAGTCGGCGGGTATGGCTACCCCGTAGCCACCGATCCCGCTGGCCCCGGCCAGCACCGCGTCCATCAGGCCGATCACCCGGCCCTGCAAATCTAGCACCGGGCCGCCGGAGTTGCCCTGCTCGGTACGGGAGTCGATATACAGCACATCCCCTATTTCTTGGCCGACTTCAGGGTTGTCCGATGCGGCAGAGAGGGGAGCGATGCCGGCCAGCATGCCGGTGGAGGCCAGATTGCGCTGCCCAAAGGGGCTGCCGATGACCAAAACGCTCAGCCCCGGAGGGAGGCTCTGCGAGCTTCCCCACGCCAAGGTGGCCGGGGCCACCACTCCTCGCACCCCCAGGATGGCCACGTCAATACCGCGATCAAGGGCCACGATCTCCGCGGGGAATTCGCGGCCATCGTTAAGGGTTACGCGCAGGTCGCGTAACCCGCTGACCACGTGGTAATTGGTTACGATCCGGCTGGGGCTATAAAAGAAACCGGAACCCGTGACGGGGCCTTCGTTGCCGGTGGTCGGGTCTTGGGCGATTCCCTGGACTAGCACCACTCCCGGCAGGCTGCGGCGCAAGACCTCGACCCGGGCGATCTCATCTGGGGTGGTGAGCCGGGGGGTTGGCTGGGCCAAGGCCCACCAGGCCGCCGCGGCTACCACAGTGGCGAGCGCGAAGGGGAGCAGGGGAATCCGGTGCATCTCGATCACATTACTTCGGGGGCATTAAGACCCAACAAAGTGAGCCCCTGGTTAAGCGTTTGTTTAAGGCTCTTGACCAGTTCGAGCCGCACCCCGCGTAAGCCCGTGGGGGCGCTGAGCACCGCTGTGGCCGGCTTTCCCTCGGCGGTTTTGGCGTTGTAGTAGCCGTTCCAGGCGGCCCCCAAATCCAGCAGGTATTGGGCCAGGAGGTGGGGGGCCCGGCTGGCGGCGGCTTCTCGGATCACGTCGGGGAAACGCAACAAAGCTTTAGCTAACCCGACTTCGTAAGCGGTAGCCTGGGTGTAGTCGGGGGCTTCGCCCAGTACTCCCTGCTCCTCGGCTTTGCGCAGGATTGAACTGGCCCGGGCGTGGGCGTACTGCAGGTAAGGGCCGGTGTCGCCTTCGAAGGAGAGGGCCTGGTCGTAGCGGAAGTCGATCTGCTTTTTGGGCTCGGTCTTGACCATCGCAAAGCGCACCGCGCCCACCCCGATCTGCTCGGCGGCGGTCTGGGGGTCTGGGTGCGAAGGGTTTTTCTCGGCGATGATGGCCCGGGCGCGCTGTACCGCTTCGTCCAACACTTCGTCCACCGACACCGTGATGCCCTTGCGCCCGGACATCTGTTTGCCCTCGAGCAGCACCGTCTCGTACGCCAGGTGGTAAGCCCCTTCGGCCAGGTCGTGCCGTCCGGCCACCTCGAGCCCGGCCCGCACGATCATCTGGGGGTGGGACTGGCGGACGTCGATGACGTTGATGGTCTCGCTGGCCCCGGTGTGCTCCTGGAGATGGCCGGAAGGGGTGCTGGTGTACATCAGGCGGCCCGGGGTGAAGGCCGGGTAGTCCCCCGGATAGGGGTCGAACCTGAGCCCCTGCAGCAGCCCCATCTTCCACATCTGGAAGGCGATGTCTTTGGCGTAGTAGGTGCTGGCTCCATTGGAACGCACCAGCACGAAATAGGGGTCTTCCAAACCGGGGATGATCGCGCTGGCGTCGATGACCAACGCCCCGGCGTATTTGCCCTCGCTCGGGCGCAGCACGTAGGGGCTTTGCTCGAGGATGGCCAGCGCTTTGTGCAACAGCCCCTCGCGCACGAGGTCCGATTCCCACACCAAGAGGTCGTAGCGGGCGCCCAGCCGCAGCATGGTTTCGAGCTGGGCCCGCAGGATCTTGTCCACCTCGGCCCGCAGCTCTCCGGCCTCCAGCCGGTGCAGCACCTGAGCGATCTGGGGCTCGAGCTGGGCTTTATTGGCCTCGTCTTCCAGGTCGCGGTGGAGGCGCACATAAGCCTCGCCCACCCAGTGGTCGTACTTCTTGGAGCCGTCGTAGACCAAGCCGTAGTGCTGTAGGGCGAAGAGCGAGTCGGCGGCCTGCCGCCCGGTATCGTCGATATAGTTGAGGACTTCCACCTGGCGCCCGGCGTAGCGCAGGATGCGCGCTACCGCGTCTCCCAAGCAGACATTTCGCAGGTGGCCGACGTGGAGTTCCTTGTTGGGGTTCACCGCGGTGTGCTCGACCAGCACCTTGCCCGGTTGGGGAGGGAAGGGCTCGAGGGGCCGAGTCGCTGCCTTGACCAAGTGAGCCGGGTCCAGCTCGAAGTTGAGGTATCCCCCTACCGCGAAGGCCCGCCGCACGAAGGGAGGGAGCTCGAGCCGCTGGACGATCTCGAGGGCGATCTGGGGCGGAGCCTTGCGTAAGGTGCGAGCCAGCGTAAACGCCACCGGGGAGCCGTAGTCGCCCTCCCTGCCGGGTGGGGTCTCCTGAAGGACGATCTCGGGCAACTCGTCTACGCCCAGGCTGTGTAGGGCCTGGGCGAGGGCGGACTTGAGGGGGGCTAAAACCTCCTGCATCGAGCGAACATCGTATCAGAAAACCCCTCTCTCGCTATACAGCCTGCTATCGCGGCGGGCAACAAGCAAGCCCTTTGCGCGTTGATGGAGGGTGTTCGCCGGGTATCTTTTCACCTACACTTAAGGAACATGGAACTGGCCGACGACCGCCTCACCGAAGCCCAGCGCCGAATCCACCAGCTGCGCGAAGAGATCCGCTACCACAATTACCGCTACTATGTTCTCGATGATCCGGTGATCTCTGACGCCGAGTACGACCGGCTGTTAGGGGAACTGAAGGAACTCGAGGCCCGCTACCCAAAACTCATCACCCCCGATTCTCCCACCCAGACCGTGGGGCCCGGTAAGATCGAGACCAGTTTTGCTACCGTTACCCACCCCACCCCGCTCTATTCGCTCGACAACGCCTTTGGCCCCGAGGATATACGGCTTTTCGAGGAGCGCATCGCCCGCGGCCTGGGGATGCCGGCCCCTTTCACCTACACCCTCGAGTACAAGATCGATGGCCTCTCGGTGAACCTCTACTACGAGGAGGGAACCCTGGTATGGGGGGCCACCCGGGGCAACGGCCAAGTTGGGGAGGACGTGACCCTCAACCTGATGGCCGTGGAGGGGATCCCCTACCGGCTCCGGGGGGCTCCGCCACGGCTTGAGGTGCGGGGGGAAGTCTACTTGCCCATCGAGGCCTTCCTCAGGCTAAATGCTGAGCTCGAGGAGCAGGGTTCATCTCCCTTCAAAAACCCCCGCAATGCCGCTGCTGGGTCCTTGCGGCAAAAAGACCCCCGCGTCACCGCCAGGCGCGGGCTCAAGGCTGTGCTGTACTCCATAGGCCTGGGCCTGGCCGAGTCCGGGGTACGCTCGCAGGGCGAGTTGCTAGAGTACCTGAAGCACCGGGGCTTCGCTGTGGAGCCGCACTACCAAAAAGCCGTGGGCTGGCGCGCCGTAGAAGAAACCTACCAGCAGATGCTCGCCAAGCGCCGCCAACTCCCCTATGAGGCCGATGGAGTGGTGGTCAAGCTGGATGATCTTCGCTTGCAAGCCGACCTCGGTTTTACCGCCAAGAGCCCGCGCTGGGCCATCGCCTACAAGTTCCCTGCGGAGGAGAAGAGTACCCGGGTGCTGGGGGTGGAGTTCACCGTGGGCCGCACCGGGCGCATCACCCCGGTGGCCAACCTCGAGCCGGTGGAGATCGAAGGCTCCACGGTCTCGCGGGTGGTGCTGCACAACGAGAGCTACCTAGAAGAACTCGACCTGCACTATGGGGATCAAGTGCTCATCCACAAAGCCGGGGGGGTGATCCCCGAGGTGCTGCGGGTCCTCTCCGAGGCACGGCCAGAAGGAGCGGTCAAAGTCACTTACCCCACCCGCTGCCCGGAATGCGGTACGCCGCTGGTGCTCGAGGGTAAAATCCACCTCTGCCCCAACCCGCTCTGCCCGGCCAAGGCCTACGAGGCTATCCTGCACTACGCCAGCCGGGGAGCCATGGATATCCAGGGTCTGGGCGACAAGCTCGTGGCCAAACTGCTGGCCGAGGGGTTGGTTCGCGACCCCAGCGATCTCTACCGGCTCAGCAAGGAGCAGTTGGTGGGCCTCGAGCGTATGGGCGAGAAGAGCGCGCAAAACCTGATCGACCAGATCGAGGCCAGCAAAGACCGGGGGCTCGAGCGGTTGCTTTTTGCTCTGGGTATCCCCCAGGTGGGCGCTACCTTAGCCCGCACCCTGGCGCGGCGCTTCGGGCATCTGGACCGGCTGCTTGCGGCCAGCGTGCAAGACCTCGACGACGTGGAGGATGTGGCCCTGCCCACCGCCGAGCGCATCTATCAGACCCTGCACCAAAAAGACATGCTAGCCTACATCGAACGGCTGCGGGCCGCCGGGGTGAGCTTCGAGGCCAAGGAGAAACCCCAAGGAGATAAGCTCAAAGGGCTTACCTTCGTGCTCACCGGGGAGCTTTCCCGGCCCAGGGAGGAGATCCTCCGCCGCCTGGAAGCTTTGGGTGCCAAGGTTTCTTCGTCGGTGAGCAAGAAAACCAGCTATGTGGTGGCGGGAGAGGGGGCAGGGAGCAAACTGCAAAAAGCCCGGGAGTTGGGGGTGCCAGTGCTCGACGAGACCAGCCTGGAGGCGCTTCTTTCGCGGCGCTAGCCGGGTGGCGCTTCTTTCGCGGCGCTAGCCGGGTGGCGCTTCTTTCGCGGCGCTGGCGGCACAGCCGGTAGGATAAGGGCCTTTACTTGCACTCGAGCGTGCTGCACAGGTGATAGTTGACGCTTGCCCCGTAGTCTCCGGCCTTGTCGAGGTCCTGCTGGCGCAAAGAGAGCTTGAGGTACACCACATCTCCTTCGCGGTAGAAGGCCTTGCCGCTGGCATCGGCGCGGAGGGCGTCCAGGCTGGCGACCGGGGTGCTCGGGTTGTACTGCTCGCTGAAGTAGTAGTTGCGGTAGACCCAGACCGGCCCACTAGGAACCGGAACCCCCACGATCACCCAGGAGCCCGCCGTGCCTGCTGGGAAGCTGCCATCCGGGAGGCGGCGGTAGTTGAGCCCTACCCGGAGCTTGGCGCTGCGGTTGGCGGTACCGAAGTTGACCCGGTAGGTGTAATCGTTGGCACTCGAGTCCCCCCGCTTGGCGATCAGGCGGGTCTCGAAGTAGGTATTCGGCGCGCTCAGCCCGTCGCGGGGCGTGCCCCAGAGCTTGGTCTGGGGGCCGGCGTCGCGGGTGACGGTGAGGGGGCTTGAGGGGTCGGTCCCGGCTAGGGCAGCGGGGCTGGCTTGTTCGTTGCTGATGGAGAGGGTGGCGTAGAGGTTGGCCGGGCCACAGACGTAGGCGTTCCAATTCGGGTTCAAGGAACAATTGCCGTTCACCAGGAAGTCGTTCTTCACCACCACCGAACTGCCTGCAGCGCCGCTCACACTGCCCGTGGGATCGTAGAACACCGCCGAGCGGTAGCCGTCGTGGGGGTCTTCGCGGTTGTTGATGGAGTCGAAGCAAGGCTCCGGGGGGTCGTCGTAGTTGACTGGGTTGGCGTTGTCGAAGGTGACGTTTTGGATGAAGTTCTGCCCGCTCAGGCCGAAACTGGTCCAGCGCAAGGTGCCGATGGCGGCGTTGCGGGTGGTGATGGTGGTCTTAGCGCTGCCACAGTACACCTCACGCCGCTGGGTTCCGCTGAAGTTTCTAAACACCGTCCCGCTGGCCCCCACGTGGCCGTCATAGTGCTCGAAGCCGACTAGGCCGGTGGTCCACAACCCGCTGATCTTGGTGAGGTTGTTGGCGCTCTCTCCCACGATGAGGCCCCCCTCGAGGTAGCTGAGGTTGGAGGCGAAGGTGGCCCCGATGGCGTTATCGGCCAGCTTGGGGTTCACCAGCTTGTGATACGTCCCGCGCAGCCACACTCCTCGCCTCCCGTTTTTGTAGGCCACGAAGTCCTTAAACTCGGCCCAGACCCGGGGATTTTTGCTGGGGTCGTTCTCCAGGTTTCCGCTCGAGCTGGTCAGGCTGGGGTGTTGCCGGGGGTCAAAGCTGGTGGTCTCGTCGTCGAGCTGAGCCGGGGCGTTGTGGTCCTTGCAGGTGTTGCGCGAGGCGGTGTTGGCACAGAGGTTGCTCTTGAGGCCCGAGTCCACGAATAGCCCGTCGCTCATGTTGGAGTGGGCCACGTTGCCCTCGAACCCCGCCAGAGGGGTGCGGCGGGGATAGATGGTGTCCATCCAGGTGAGGTTTTGGGTGCCCCGCCCGAAGGGGATGGGTCGGTAGGGGAGGGCGTACCAGAAGCCTACATCGGCCTCCACCGCCACGTTGCCAACGATGGGGTTGTCGGGGTTGGTGATCCAAAAGGCCGCGGGCTCGCTATCCGAAGGGATCAGCCGCTCCTCGGGGCTGCTCTTGAGCGGACGCACCAGCACCGCTAGGTTGCCCTGGAGGGTGTTCTTGACCTCGGAGCCCTCCTCGAGGAAGAAGCAGTGGCCCAGGGTGTCAAAGGCCACGTTGTGCTCGACCAGGAGCTGGTTGGTGCCGTGGATGACCAAGCAGCGGTTAAAGCTCTCGCGGATCGAAGAGTTCTTCACATAAGAGCCCTCGCCCTGGTCGGAGACCTGGTGGAAATGCACCGGGTAGCGCCCGAAGGTGCTCTTTTGCCCCATGTTGCGGAACTCGACCCAGTCGAAGCGGGCCTGCGAGCCCGCCATGATCATCACATGCCCACCCTTTTGGTAAGCGGCGCTGGCTGGGTCCTTGGCTTTCTCATCGCTGCGCACCACGATATTCCGCGAGAGAAGCCCCACCTCGGCGTACTCCGGGACCTCGTTGGCCTCGGC
This sequence comes from Meiothermus sp. Pnk-1, assembly GCF_003226535.1. Classification (NCBI taxonomy): domain Bacteria; kingdom Thermotogati; phylum Deinococcota; class Deinococci; order Thermales; family Thermaceae; genus Meiothermus; species Meiothermus sp. Pnk-1. The sequence continues at coordinate 113,159 of NZ_QKOB01000010.1, forward strand.
CCCCCAGTGGGCGAAGCTGAGCGGGCGCTCGAGTTCGACCGAGGGGCCGTTTACTGCCCTGACGATGGCCTTTTCGCTGCGGGGATTGGCCGGGTTGATGCCCGCCGCCCAGCCGTAGTGATCGGTGGAGGTGATGACGATCTCCGCGCCGACCGGCCAGTCCACCGGCTGCGCCAGGGTGATCGAGGTAGCGCCCTTGACGGCGGTGACAGCGAGGCGGGTCCAGCTCGGGTTGAGCGGTCTGCCGTGCATCTCCACCACCCCGCCCATCACCGCCAGGGCTTTGGCCCCCATCTTTATGCCCATGTGCTCGAGGTTGTCCTGGGGGTTGTTGCTGGTCAGGACGATCTCGGCCTGGCCGGGGAAGGGATGCTCGGCGGTGCCGATCTCGAGCCGCCCGCCGTGCACCATGATCCAATCCGCCTGGAGCACTAGCTTCTCCCGGGCAGACGGGTCGAAGATGAGGCTCCCTTCTACCGTCAGGCTGCGCAGGGGGGGAGGGCTTTGGTCCAGGATGGCGGTGGTTCCCGAGGGGATGGTCACCTGCGCCCCTGCCCGATTCCACTCCGGCTGCGCCGACCATTTCACCGTTTGGACCTTGGGGGGGGATGGCTGATAACAGGCGGTGATGAGGAGGGCCAAGGCGATACCCAGGCTTAGGGGCAGCAAAATCCTCCAAAAACAAGCTACCCGTGCGCTGAGGTGTAATTTCATGAGATCTCCTCCGTCTGCTCGCTCGGATTTTAAGCAAGGCCCCCGGCCTCGCAGGGCCAAATTGCCCATGGATTAAGCCTTGGTTAAGCGGTATGCCCCGAAGTTCGAACCCCATCCCTCTCATCCGACAGGGGTATACTTCCCGAGGTATGCGCACCGTGCTGGGCAGACCTTTTTGGAGTCTGTGGCTCTTGTGGCTGGGATTCTCTCTGGTCTGGGCACAGCCGCCGGGAAGCTCCTCCCAGGCGCAAGGGGTCTACCTCGAGGGGCGCATCACCCACCTGGGCAGCCGGTCCGCCACGGTGGATCTGGGCGGCGGGCGCAGCGTAGAAGCCGAGTTTCCGGTTTCCGGCCCGGAGGGGTTTCACATCGGCCAGCGGGTGGTCCTTTACCGCCTGCTCAGTTACCGTTTGGTTCACCCGGATGAGCCTTCCCGGCCGGGAGATCGGCCGGGAAGGGTGCTCGAGTCCAGCCTTCCGCTGGTGCGGGTGGCTTTCCCAGACGGCAGCATCCGGGAGGTTGCAGCCTCACCCCAGGAGGCCCGGGCGCTGCGGGTGGGGCAGAGGGTGTGGATCCGGCAGGTGGAGGGGCAGGCTTTTTTGGTCGAACCTTTTCGTTTGGGCTACCTGTATGCACTGCTGGGGATTTTCGTACTGGCGGTGCTGTTCCTGGGACGAGGGAAGGGCCTACGGGGGTTGATCGGTACCGCAGCGAGCCTGCTGGTATTGGTCTACGGGGTGGTCCCGCTCATCACCCGGGGGGCTAACCCCCTCCTGGTCACCTTTGCCGGGGCTTTTGGGATCCTCTTGCTCTCGATCTACTTTGTCCACGGGGTGGGCCGCAAGACCACCGCAGCCCTGCTGGGAACGAGCCTGGCGGTGGCGGTCTCGCTAGGGCTGGCGGCTTTGTTCACCCGCTGGATGGGGTTCACCGGCCTTACCTCGGAGGAAGCTTTCCTGGCCCGCTTTGCCCTGCAAAACCTGGATCTGGTCTCTCTTTATCTGGCCGGGGTAGTGGTGGGCGCGCTGGGGGCCCTCAACGACGTGACCGTGACCCAGGCCTCGGTGATCCAGGCCCTGGCCCTGGCCAACCCGCGCTACTCCTTGCGCGAGTTATACCAGCGGGGGATGGCGGTGGGCTTCGACCACATCGGGAGCCTGGTCAATACTTTGGTGCTGGCCTACAGCGCGGGTTCTTTGCCGCTGATGCTCCTGATCCAGCAAGGGGATACCCCGCTGCGCTTTTTGCTCAACCAGGAACCCTTCATGGCCGAGTTCGTCTCGATGCTGGTGGGCTCGCTGGGCTTGGTGCTGGCCGTTCCCTTCACCACCTTTGTCGCGGCGAGCTTCTTCCACGGCGGGAGCGTTCGCTATATCGAGCAGCGCTGGCCCAAACCCCAGCGTGAGGGGCGTTCCTGGGTCCAGGATATGCTCGAGAAGGACGAACCCGAGTAAGCTCTGGGGGGTATCTATGGTGAGCTGCAAACAACGCATCCCTGTGACGGTGATTGGTGGATTTCTGGGGGCGGGGAAGACTACCCTAGTCAACCACCTGGTAGCCCAGGGGGGAAGGCGTTTCGGGGTGATCGTCAATGAGTTCGGGGAGACGGGCATAGATGGCTCCCTGATCGAGAACGTGGACGCCGAGGGGATCGCCGAGCTTTCCAATGGCTGTCTGTGCTGTGTGGGCCGTGACAGCATGGTGGATGCGATGTTCCGCCTCGCCAACCGCCCTACCCCGCCCGAGTACCTTTTGGTGGAGCTCTCTGGTCTGGCCGACCCAGTACCGGTGGCTCAGACCCTCCTAGACCCCTCCGTGCGGGCTAAGTTCGAGCTGGATGGCATTGTAGGGGTGGCCGACGCCCGTAACCTTGAGCAGACCCTCTCCGACGTCCCCGAGGGCGCGGTGCAACTGGCCTATGCCAGCGTGGTGCTGCTCAACAAAACCGATCGGGTGGAGGCGGCGGGGCTCGAGCAGGCCCGGCGCATCCTGGAGGTCATCAACCCTTTGGCGGAGGTGTACCCGGTGCAGCAGAGCCAGGTCGAGCCAGCCCGGGTGCTCGGAATCAAGGCCTTCGGTTCCGGCTGGCAACTGCAACGCCACCCCCACCGACACTCTCCCAGCCTCCAGACCTTTACCCTCGCCGCCGACCGACCCCTGCACCGCGGTCGGGTCAACGCGTTCATCGACCGCTACCTGGTCTCCCGGCCCGCCCAGGTGTTCCGGGCCAAGGGCTTGCTCTCGGTAGAGGGGATGACCCAGGAGGTGGTGTTCCAGGGGGTGCGGGAGATCTTCAGCCTAGAGCTCAGCGAGCGCCCGGCTACCGGCCTGTCGCGGCTGGTAGTGATCGGGCGGGGGCTCGAGGAGGAGGAGTATCGCCAGGCCTTCGCGCGGCTGGCGGGGTGAGTTTGGCGTAAACCCCTGCTGGACAAAGCGTGGTCAAGGTTCTATACTCAGCATTCGGGCTTAGGCCCTGCTCGAGGGTGGCCGAGGAGTAGCGCAGCCTGGTAGCGCACCTGGTTCGGGTCCAGGGGGTCGGAGGTTCGAATCCTCTCTCCTCGACCAACATCGCGTCCAACTGCACAAGTTGGACGTCTTTTTGTTCTCCCTTGGCCTGGGGTCTGGTAACTCAGATGTCATACGTCTAACGTCAAAGAAGGGAATCTACCCCTAGGTGTACGAGCTTTGCTCGTCCCGCCAGGGAATCTATCCTCCGGGTGTACGGAGTTTGCTCCGTCCCGAGACGCTTCCTTCGCCGCCAGTAGGCGGGGTAGGGAATCTACCAAAAAACCCCCGCGTTTAGCGTCTGGCGTTTTGCGTATTGCGTATGACGTACGACGTACGACGTAGGACGTATACCAACATACCAACCCCACCCCAGCCCTCCCCTGCTAGGGGAGGGAGAGAGCATCCTGCGTATAGCGTACTTGCCCCCACCACCGAAAAGAGGTGGCTGGTGGGTGCTCGCTTCGGGTATCCTGACCCGGATGAAGCTTCAGATTCTCGGCGGAACAGCCCGGGGAGTTCGGCTCGAGGTTCCTGCCTCCGCCCGGCCCTCCCCGGTGCGCCTGCGCAAAGCCCTTTTCGACTACCTCCGCTCGCGCTACCCCCGCAGGGGGCGCTTCCTAGACCTTTACGCCGGGAGCGGAGCCATCGGGCTCGAGGCCGCCTCTGAGGGCTTCGAGGCCGTACTGGTGGAAAAAGATCCCCAAGCGGTGCGGATTCTCCGCACCAACGCCCTCAAGGCCCGCCTCGAGGTCCGCATCGAACCCCAGCCGGTGGAGCGCTACCTTGCGCTGGCGGCCCGCCGCGGCGAGCGGTTTACGGTGGCCTTTATGGCTCCGCCTTATCCCCACGACTTGCTCGAGGATTTTGAACGTTTACTGCAAGCAGACCTGGCTGCTCCCGAAGGTATCTACATCCTGCAACACCCTACCGAACTCTATCTGCCGCAAGGAGAGCGGCGGGTGTACGGAGCCAATGCCATCACGATCGTAGAGAGGCAATAGGTGCTTTTGGGAAGTGCGCCTGAGGCAAAAGTTGCAATCCTCACTCGAGCTTTTTCCGTCAACGACGGTCGCGGCAGCTGTAGTGCGGGCGGGGCTGCCTAATTGCCCGCTGCATGGCCGCTACCGGGAGTCAGCACCCGGGGGCCCGCCAGCTCCACCACCCGGTCGAAGCGGCCGTGCAGTGCCTCGTCCCCGTGCAGCACCACGACCAAGGCCTTTCCCGCGGTTCGGCGTAGGATCAGCTCGAGCACCCCCTCGCGGCTCTCGGGGTCCAGGTTGGCTAGGGGCTCGTCCAGGAGGTAGAGGTCGGCCTCTTCGCACAGCAGCGCGCCGACGGCGGCCCTCTGCCGCTGCCCCGAGGACAGGGCCTCCGGGCGGCGGTCTTCCAGGCCCTCCAGCCCCAGCTCCCGGCGGAGCCCGGCGTCGGGGACCAGCTCGCGTACCGCCAGGGGCGGCAGTTCGGGAGGGGCAGTAAGCGCGGCCACCCGCCCGGGCAGCTCCACCTCGCCCTCTTGGGGGGCTAAAGCCTGCGGGGGAAGCTGGCGGCCCTTGGCCTCGAGCCGGGGCACGTGATGGCCGCGCCCTGGTGGTAGCTTTCTTGCCCCCGTAGGTCAATATGGATGGGGAAAAGGGGGGCAAGATGCCCCCTTCCCCGTTCGTCAGAGGCGGTTGAGCCGCCTGACCTCGGCCTTCCCCCAGCCCTCGGCTTCCCGGCTGCACTTGAGCAGGTTTTCGGGCAGCTCCGGCAGGCGCTCCTTGAGCGCAGCGAAGGCCCGCTCGAGGCCCGTCCGCCGCATTCCCAGGTCGAGGGCCACCCGGCCTCCGAAGCGCCAGGCCGCCAGCCAGAAGGCCCAGGCGTTCTGCGGGGTGGGTTCTGCCCGGCAGAGCGGGCCATCCTTGAGCAGCCCGGCCTTTTCATCCAGCCCCAGCCGCTCCAGATCTGCCAGCCAGCCCTTCCACCCCTCCTCGGGGAGCCGCCGCGCCGGGCATTGCTCCAGTTGACAAAGCCAAAAAGCTGAGGTAAATTCGGGCTACAAAAACGATTTCGGAAACGATTTTTGCACGTCACCCACGCCATGTTGCCGAAAGGGGGTCATGAACACACGCGTCTCCATCCAGGATGTGGCCCAGCTCGCCGGGGTCGCCGTAAGTACGGTCTCCAGGGTGCTCAACGGCTACCGCGACGTGTCCGAGGAGACCCGGGCCAAAGTGCAGCGCGCCGTTGAGCAGCTTGGCTACCGGCCCAACCAGGCCGCCCGCACCTTCCGCACCGGCAAGACCCAGTCGGTCTCAGTCCTGCTGCCCATGATCGGCACCGACTTCTACAACCGCCTGATCAACGGCATCGACCAGGGGCTCGCCCAGCGCGACTACGACGCCGGGCTCTTCCCCCTGCTGAGCCCGCGCCGCCTCGAGCGCTACCGCAATCCCTCCGCTCCCCCCTACAACGCCGACGGCCTGATCCTGGCCTCGCTCAACCCTGACCGCCTCTTCGAGGGGGGCAGAATCCCCGCCGACCTGCCCACCGTCCTCGTCGACATCGCCCACTCCGCCTACGACAGCGTGACCGTGGACCACCTCGCAGGGGGCTACCTCGCGGGCCGGCACCTCCTCGAGCGCCCCGCCCCGACCTTCGTGGTCATGATCGAGGAGCGCTTCGACACCCCCTTCGCCAGCGGGGTCTTCCGCGAGCGCCTCAGGGGTTTCCAGCGGGCCCTGGAGGAGGGCTCGGTAGAGTTGCCCAGGGATCACATAATCACCGTCGAGTTCAGCTGGGATGGGGGTCGCCTGGCAGCAAAGGAGATCCTTCGCAGGCTCGACGGCCCGGCCAACATCTTCGCCACCTGCGACCTGCTGGCCCAGGGGCTCATTGACGAGTTTGCCCACAAGGGCATCGGGGTCGGGGGTGAGGTACGGCTGGTGGGCTACGACGATCAGCCCTGGGCTGAGGCCTACGGGTTGTCGACCGTGAAGCAGCCCATCGAGTCGATGGGGGGGCTGGCCGCGCGGCTACTGCTGCAACGGCTCGAGCGCCCCACCGCCGAGGTCACCCACCGGGTGCTCAGCCCGCGGTTGGTGGTGCGGGCGTCGTCCAGGGTCCAAGGTACAGGGGGGTGAGGCAGTTGTAAAACCTAACGCTAACGGCACCGAGAATCCGCTCCTCGCACATAAATAAATGCGCTGTTGAGAAGGAGAAAAGTATGAAAGCACACTGGCTCAAGGCGATCGCAACCGCTGCCCTCGCGCTCCTCAGCCTGGGCACGGCCTAGAAACTCACCTTCTGGCACTACTGGGACGGGGCCAATGGGCAGGTCCTGCAAGGCCTCATCGAGCGCTACCAGAAGGAGCACCCGGGGGTCACCATCGAGGCGGTGTTCGTACCCGGGGGCGAGCTGTTGGCCAAGCTGCAGACCGCCATCACCGCCCGGCAGACCCCCACCATGGCCATCTCCGACCTGGTGGCCATGCCCCTGCTCACCCAGAGCGGCGCGCTGGCCCCGCTCGATGACTACATCCGCCAGAGCAGCCTCAACCTCGCCGACTACTTCCCCGGCCCCCTGGTCTACGGGCTCTACCAGGGCAAGCGCTACAGCCTGCCGGTGAGCGCTTCCAACCTGGGGCTGTTCTGGAACAAGAACCTCTTCCGGGCTGCCGGGCTCGACCCCAACCGCCCCCCGCGCAACTGGGACGAACTCCTGCGCTTTGCCAAGCAGATCAAGGAGAAGACCGGCAAGTGGGGTATAGAGCTCTTCACCCAGGGCGGCGAGGGCACTACCTGGCAGACCCAGGTGTACTTCTGGGGTGCGGGGGCCGAGTTCCTCAATGCTTCCAACACCGCCCCGGCCTTCAACTCACCCCAGGGGGTGCGGGCTCTGCAGTTCCTGGTGGATCTGGTGCAGAAGGAGAAGGTAGCTCCGGTAGCCCCCTGGGGGCTGTTCGGACGGGGCGAAGCCGCTATGGTGATGGACGGCTCCTGGATGACCCAGTTCTTCCCGCAGCAGGTCAATTTCGAACTGGGTGCCGCTCCCTTCCCGTATCCCGCTGGTGGACGTCCGGCCACCAACATGGGCGGCGAGCAGATCTTCATCTTCCAGAACGCCGACGCGGCCACGGCCAGGGCCGCCTGGGACTTCATCAACTGGTTCAGCAGCACGCCCGTACAGGTGGAGTGGGACCGGGGGACCGGCTTCCTCCCGGTGCGCCGCTCGGTGGCGAACGACCCGGCCTACCGGGCCTGGGTGAGCAACGCCCGCCCCCTCATGCGGCCCTTCGTCGACTCGATGGCCTTCGCCAAGCCGCGCCCGCCGGTGGCCCGCTACCCCCAGATCTCGGATATCTTTGCCAAATACGTGCAAGAAGCCCTGCTGGGACGGCTGAGCCCCAAGGAAGCGCTGGACCGCGCGGCCCAGGAAGTCACGCCGCTGCTGCGCTAACCCTGAGGAGCCTGCGGTGAACGGGGTTCGCCTCCAGCAAACGCCTTCCAGAGCCTCGCGGTGGGGGCGAACCCTGGGCGAGTGGCCGGCTGCCCTGTTTTTCCTGCTGCCCACGGTGGCGGTGCTGGGTACCTTCAACTTCTACCCAGCCCTCTACTCGCTCTACCTCTCGCTCTTCGAGTGGAACGGCCTCTCCCCGACCCGCGAGTTCGTGGGGCTGGCCAACTACGCGCGGCTGCTGGCTTCTGGGGAGTTCTGGAACTCGCTGCGGGTCACCCTGCTTTACGCGGGCGGGGTGACCCTCTTGGCGCTGGCCCTGGGCCTGGGGGTGGCGGTGCTGCTCAACCAGCCTATTCGGGGGCAGGCCCTCTACCGGGTGCTCTACTTCCTGCCGGTGATCACCCCCACCGTGGCCAGCGGGGTGGTGTGGAAGTACCTTTTCGACCCCACCCAGGGGGTGGTGAACCGGGGCTTGGGTGGGGTAGGAATAACCGGCCCTTCCTGGCTCAGCGACCCCTCCTGGGCCCTGGTGGCGGTGGTCGTGGTGGGGGTGTGGAAGCGGGTGGGCTTCAACATGGTGGTCTACCTGGCGGCCCTGCAGGGCATCCCAAGGACCTACTATGAAGCAGCCCAGCTCGACGGGGCCGGACCCTGGCAGCAGTTCCGCCACATCACCCTCCCCCTGCTCGCCCCCACCACCTTCTTCCTGGTCGTCACCGCCCTCATCGACGCCTTCCAGGTCTTCGACCTGGTCTACGTGATGACCTCGGGCGGGCCGTTGGGGAGCACCGATGTGCTGGGCTACTACCTCTACCGGCAGGGCTTTCGCTACAGCGAGCTGGGCTTCGCCTCGGCGGTAGCCTACGTGATGTTCGCCCTGATCTTCGCCGTGACCGTGATCCAGTTCCGCCTAACCCGGGGAGGTCAGGGGAATGGCTAGGTCTTTGAAGGCCGTGCTGACCCACCTGCTGCTGGCAGGCGGGGCCTTCCTCTCGGCCATGCCCTTCTTGTGGATGCTCACCACCGCGCTCAAGCCGGAGAGCGCCCTGTACCAGCCCCCTCTGCTGTTCCCGGTGCATTTCCAGTGGGAGAACTTCGCCAAAGCCTGGCAGGCCGCGCCCTTCCCCCGCTTCTTCCTCAACAGCGCGGTGATGACGGTGGGGATCGTGTTGGCCCAGACCCTCTTCTCGGCCATGGCCGGCTACGCCTTCGCCCGGATGCGCTTCGCGGGGCGGGATCTGCTGTTTTTCTTCGTGCTGGGCACCATGATGATCCCTTTCCCGGTGACCCTCATCCCCAGCTTCCTGGTGGTGAACTGGCTGGGCTGGATCGACACCTACAACGCCCTCATCGTCCCGCGGGCGGTCTCGGCCTTTGCCATCTTCCTCTTCCGCCAGTTCTTCCTCTCGCTGCCCAAAGAGCTCGAGGAGGCCGCCCTGATGGATGGGGCCGGGCGTCTGACCATCTTCTTCCGCGTCGTGCTGCCCCTGTCCACCCCGGTGATCGCGGCCAGCGCGATCTTCTCCTTCCTCTTCGCCTGGAACGACTTCCTGTGGCCGCTCTTGGTGACCAACTCCCCGGACATGCGCACCGTGCAGGTGGGCCTGGCCATGTTCCAGGGGCAGTACGGGGTGTTCTGGACTTTGCTTTGCGCTGCTGCCACCATCGTCACGCTGCCCGCCGTCCTGGCCTTCCTCGCCGCGCAGCGGCAGTTCATCGCCGGCATCACCAACACCGGCCTCAAGGAGTAGCCCGTGCAGATCCCCGACTGGGTTAAGGACGCTATTTTTTACCAGATCTTCCCCGAGCGCTTCAAAAACGGCGACCCCGCCAACGACCCACCCGGCACCGAGCCCTGGGGAAGGGCCCCCACCCGCGACAACTTCCTCGGGGGGGACCTCGAGGGCGTCATCCAGGGCCTCGATTACATCGCCGACTTGGGCTGCAACGCCCTCTACCTGACCCCCATCTTCAAGGCGGCTACCAACCATAAGTACGACACCCACGACTACTTCCAGATTGACCCCCACTTCGGCGACGACGCCACCTTCGACCGGCTGGTGGCCGAGATCAAACGGCGGGGGATGCGGCTGGTGCTGGATGGGGTGTTCAACCACTGCGGCGTGGGCTTCGCGCCCTTCAAGGACGTGCTCGAGCAGGGCGAGCGCTCACGCTACCGCGACTGGTTCACCCCCTACAGCTTCCCCCTCCAGCCCGAGCTGCCCAACTACGCCACCTGCGGCGGGGTGGGCTATTTGCCCCGGCTCAACACCAGGAACCCCGAGGTCGAGGCCTTCGTGCACAAGGTGGTGTTCTACTGGTTGGAGCGCGGCATCGACGGTTGGCGCATGGATGTGGCCTACGAGATCGAGACCCCTTTCTGGCAAAGACTGCGGCAGGTGGTGAAGGCGCGCTACCCCGAAGCCTACCTGGTGGCCGAGGAGTGGCGCGACCCCTGGCCCTTCCTGCAGGGCGACACCTTCGACGGGGTGATGCACTACCGGCTGCGCGAGCTGCTCTTCGACTTCTTTCTCAAGAACGCCCTGGCCGCCGATAGCTTTGCCCGGGCCCTCACCCTGCTGCGCGAGCGGCTGCCCGAGGGTTCGGAGTGGGGAATGCTGACCCTCCTGGGCAGCCACGACACCCCCCGCGTCCTCACCGAGTGCGGCGGCGACCGCGAGGCCGTGCAGCTCCTCTTCACCTTCCTCCTCACCTACCCCGGCGCCCCGATGCTCTACTACGGCGACGAGAACGGGATGGAGGGAGGTAACGACCCCGACTGCCGCCGCCCGATGGTCTGGGAGCCAGAGCGCTGGAAGCCGGAGGTCCGCGCCGCCGTGCGCCAACTGCTGGCCCTGCGCCGGGCGCACCCCATGCTGCGGCGGGGCGCCTTTGAGATAGCCTACGCCGAGGACCGGGTGTTCGCCTTCTACCGGGTGCTGGGCGGGGAACGGGCGCTGGTGGTGCTCAACAATACTCGGGTACCCCGTGAACTTGCTCTACCGGTAAGCTTTCCCGAGGGAACCCGGCTTGTTGAGGTCCTGGGTTGCCGGACGTACACAGTGGAAAACGGCCGTATCAAGTTCACCCCCATGGAGCCCCGCAGGGCGTGGGTGCTGCTCGAGGCCGGGCGCCTGGGTACTGATCTCTCTGCAACCTAAACGGCCCCGCCCGCGGAGGGGCGGCTTCATCAGCCTCCTCCGCCCGGGCGCTATCCTGAAAGGTGCATGGGCGCCGAGCGCAAACCCCCGCTCGAGGCCTACCGCCGCAAGCGGGACTTCGGCCGCACCCCCGAGCCGGCCGGCGAGGCACGAGGCGCCGCGGGGCCGCCGATCTTCGTCGTCCAGAAGCACGCTGCCTGCAGCCTGCACTACGACTTCCGCCTCGAGGTGGACGGGGTCTTGAAGTCCTGGGCCGTCCCCAAGGACAAGCGCCTGGCGGTCATGGTCGAGGACCACCCCTTGGGCTACGCCGATTTCGAGGGAGTGATCCCGGCGGGGCAGTACGGCGGGGGCACCGTGCTGGTGTGGGACCGGGGCACCTACCGCAACCTGCTGGCCGAGCGGGAGCCGCAGCTGTCGATGCGGTAGGCTCTCGAGCGGGGGCGCGTGGAGGTGTGGCTGGAGGGCCACAAGCTGCGGGGCGGCTACACCCTCGTCCGTTTCCGGCCCCGGGAGAACCACTGGCTGCTGATTAAGACGGACGACCCCAAGGCCAGCGCGCAGCGCGACCCAGTGCGCGACGAGCCCCGCTCGGTGCTGAGCGGCCGCACGCTCGAGGAGATCGCCGCCCGGCGGAAGCGGTAGGGCAGCGGGCCAGGGCCACGGAGGCTCTCGTGTACCTCAACAACAACGCGGCGGCCTGCGTGCTTACACCTCCAGGAGCGGGCTCGAGCTGTGTGCTCTGAGGCCCGTGGACGGGGCAGAATAGGCCATAGGAGGCTGCATGGGGAGCTTTGCCTTCCAGCACTCCGCCGGAGGGGTGGCGGAGGCCGGGTCCTCCTGATCCGGACGCACGGCCGCTGATCTGCCGACTTGGGTCAGGCCCGCCGGCCCTAGGCGCCCTCGAGCGCTCCCCGCCGCAGGTCCAGCTCGGCCCGCAGGACGATTTGCATGGCGTGGGACCACAGCAGCGGGTGGGCGGGGGCACCCCACTGCCGGGTCCAGTAGTCCAGGAAGCGGGGGTTGGTGCTGGGGACCGCCACCTGCTCGGGCAGCAGCCCCTGCCCGTCGCGCCGGGCCTCCACCCAGGCGTAGAGCTCCTCCGCGCGCCGCAGGTCGCCCGCGCGGGCGTGGTACCAGCCCAGACAGGCGGTGAGCAGCACCCAGGCCCCGGCGCCGAAGTAGGTGTCCGCGGCGTAGCGGATGAGGCCGCCCTCCCGCAGCAGGCAGCGCTCGATCTCCTCGACCGTCGCCCGCATCCGGGGGTCGTCCTCGGTCACCAGGCCGAAGGGGGTGGAGACCCACAACAGCGAGGCGTCCACGGCCGGGTTGCCGATGAACTTGACGAAGCGCCCCTCGAAGACGCACTCCTGTAGCACCACCTCCCGCACCGCGCGGGCGGCCTCGAGGGCAAAGGGGAAGTAGCGCCCCATCGCCTCGAGGCCCCCGTAGACGGAAGCCAGGGTCGAGGTGTGCAGCCGGTAGGGGTTCTCCTCCCAGGCGTCGTAGCAGGGCTCGGCCCAGAAGCGGCTGAGGTAGCGGGTGGCGAGCTCGGGGGGCAGCGCCCCGCCGAGGCCGGCCAGGTGCTGCCCCAACGCCCACAGCCACTGCCCGTAGCCGTCGAGTTGGGTGTTGGGCCAGCCGTCGTCGAGCCAGTCCCCCTCGAGGCTGAAGCGGGTGGGCAGCAGGTGCTCGGGGGGGATCGCCTCCCCGCGCTCGGCCCGCGCCAGCAGGGCCTCGACGTGGGGGCGGTGGGCCTCGAGGGTGCGCGCCACCCAGCGGTGGAAGGCCCGGGCCTGCTCGCGGGCGCCGGCCAGGTCGGCCGCGTGGGCGGTGAAGGCCCCGTCGCGCAGCCAGCAGTGGGGGTACTGCGAGAAATTGGGGCTCGCCGGGAAGGCGCCCGAGGGGTGCTGGGCGCCGAGGATGACCCGCAGGTCGCTGTGCATCGTCATGCCGCTACCCTTTCAGCCCCGAGACGGTCACGCCCTCCACCACCCAGCGCTGGGCGAGGAGGAAGACCACTACCATCGGGATCACCGCGATCACCGTCCCCGCCATCACCAGGTTCCACTGGGTCTGGCCGGGGTAGAGCCCCTGCAGCGTGGCCAGGGCCAGCGGCAGGGTCATGAGCCGGGGGTCGTTGACGATGAGCAAGGGCCACAGGAAGCTGTTCCAGGAGGCCATGAAGCTGAACACGCCCAGGGTGGCCAGGGCCGGGCCCGACAGCGGAAGCATCACCCGGGCGAAGGTGGTGAAGGTGCTGGCCCCGTCGAGCACGGCGGCCTCCTCGAGCTCCCCCGGCAGCGCCAGGAAGAACTGGCGCATCAAGAAGGTGCCGAAGGCGCCGAAGAGGGCGGGGACCACCAGCCCCCAGTAGGAGTTGGTCCAGCCCAGGGCCTTGACCACGATGAACAGCGGCGTCACCGTCACCGCGAAGGGCACCATCAGCGTGGCGAGGTAGGCCGCGAAGAGCAGGTCGCGCCCGGCGAAGCGGAAGCGGGCGAAGGCGTAGCCCGACATCGAGCTCACCACGAGCTGGCCCAGCGTGGTGGCCGCCGCCACCAGCAGGGTGTTGAGGAAGACCCGGACGATGGGGAAGCTCCGGGCCACCTCCCGGTAGGCCTCGAGGGTTGGCTCGCGGGGCAGGAGCTCGGGCGGCAGGCTCAGCACCGCGCTGGCGGGCTTGAGCGAGGTCGAGAGCATCCACAAGAAGGGCAGCAGCATGACCACCGCCCCCAGCCCCGCCAGCAGCGTCAGCCCCCAGCGGGCCCAGTCCGGCCGGGCGCGCCGCCCCGCCGCCCGCCCGGGGCGCCGCAGCGTCACAGCGCCCTCCGCTACAGGCGGGTGAGCGCCCAGGAGCTGAGGAAGATCAGCGCGAAGAGGAACCACGACATCGCCGCCGCGTAGCCCATCTGGCTGTAGGAGAAGGCGTTCTTGACGATGCGCTCCACCAGCACCGTCGTCGCCCCGGCCGGGCCGCCGCCGGTCATGACGTAGACCTGGTCGAATACCTGGAAGGAGTTGATGAGGCTGACGGTGAGGGCGAAGTAGAGCGCAGGGGCTAGCAGGGGCAGCGTCACGTAGCGCAGCCGCGCCGCCCCGCCCGCCCCGTCGATGGCGGCGGCCTCGTAGTACTCGCGCGGGATGTTCTGCAGCCCCGCCAGCAGGATCGCCATCACGAAGCCGATGTCCTTCCACACGCTGGTGAGCACCACCGCCGGCATGGCCCAGCCCGGGTCGAAGAGCCAGGCCGGGCCCGCCACCCCGGCCAGGCCCAGCAGGTGGTTGACCAGGCCGTAGCCCGGGTTGAGCAGCCACTTCCACACCAGCGCCACCGCCACCCAGGCCGTCACTACCGGCAGGAAGTAGACCGCGCGGAAGAAGCCCCGCCCGGGGATGCGGGCGTTGAGCGCCAGGGCCGCCCCCAGGCCGCACAGCATCACCAGCGGGATGTAGCCCAGCAGGAAGCCGAAGGTGTGCCGCAGGGCCCGCCAGAACTCGGGGTCGGCCCACAGGGCGCGGAAGTTGGCCAGCCCCACGAACTCGGGCGGGGTGAGCAGGTCCCAGCGGGCGAAGGCCAGGCCCAGCGAGGCCAGGATGGGCCCCATCACGAACAGCGCCGTCCCCAGCAGGCTCGGCCCCAGGAAGAGGGCCAGGGTGAGGGTGCGCCGCCAGCCGCGCTCGTACACCCTAGCCCTCCCAGCCCCGGGCCGCCTCGAGCAGTTGCCCCAGCCGGGGGCTGTCGGCCCGGACGAAGACCGGGATGCGCTCCAGCGGCGCCGGCACGCTCAGGCCCCGGCCGCCCGTGAAGCGGGCGCCGGACCACAGGTAGACCCACTCCCCCGGCGGCAGCCGCACCGCCCGGCTCGAGGCCCCCTTCTCCACCACCGGCGCCACCAGCAGGTCGCGGCCGAAGAGGTAGGCGTAGGGGTCGCCCGCCAGGAAGTCGTGGGCCTGGGGGTAGGCCAGGGCGGGGTAGCGCATCAGGGGCAACCCCAGCGCCGCAGCGGCCTCGGCGTGGAGGTAGTCGAGCAGGCGCATCCTCAGCCGGGCGTAGCGGCGGAAGACCTCCAGCGCCCGCGGGTCGCCGTGGCGGGCGGCGACGTTCCAGGGGCTGCGGTCGCGGTCGTCGGCGGAGGCGTGCAGCTCGGAGTGGTACTGCATCACGGGGCAGAAGGCCGCCATCGCCGCCGAGCGCAGGTAGAGCTCGGCGGTGGGGATCTCGCCGCTGAAGCCGCCGATGTCCCAGCCCCAGATCGACACCCCGCACACCCCCGCCGACAGCCCGGCCAGGATCGAGGCCTTGAAGGCGCTCCAGGTGCTGTTCTCGTCGCCGGCCCAGTGGGCGGGGTAGCGCTGGGCGCCGGTGTAGCCGGCGCGGGAGAAGGTCAGGCTGTCGCCGGGGCGGCGCTCCTGCAGAAAGCGGTGGTAGGCGCCGACGTAGACGTTGGGGTAGGCGTTGTAGAGCTCCAGGCCGCGCCGCCCGTCGTGCGCGCGCAGGTCGCGGCCCCACAGGTGCTCGCCGCCGTCGGTCTTGAAGCCGTCGATGCCGAGCTCGAGCAGGTGCTCGCGCTTGGCGAACCACCACGCACAGGCCTCGGGGTTGCTGAAGTCGAAGACGTGGCTGTCGGTGAACCACCAGCCCTTGTTGCGGTAGGGGGTGCCGTCGGCGTTCTGGATCACGAAGCCCCGCTCGAGGGCGTAGGCCACATCGGCGTCGTGCTGGGGGTGGGGGTGGCCGGCGTGCTTGAGCACCGGGATCTGCCACAGCAGCACCCGCACGCCGTGGCGGTGGCACTCCTCGATGAGGCCCTTGGGGTCGGGCCAGCGCCCGCCGAAGCGGAAGTCCTGCGCGTGCAGCGCCCCCGCCCCGTCGGTAGGGGTGTACTCGGCGTCGTTGAAGACGTAGAAGGTGGTCTCGTCGCTCCAGGCCTCCAGCACCAGCACCGTCGCGGGGACCCCCTCCTCGAGCGTGCGTCGCAGCACTGCCTCCGCCTTGGCCTGCGAGTTCCAGGTGTTGGCCGAGATCCACGGGCCGAAGGCCCACTTCGGCGGCACCGCCGCAGGGCCGGTGAGGCGCACGAAGGCCCGGGTCACGCCGTAGGGCTCCTCGGCCACGATCACGTGCAGCGGCAGGGTCGCGGCGGGGGCGGGGAGCTTCTCGAGCGTGAGCGTGCCCGCGCCGAGGTCGAAGTGGCTGGGCTCCTCGGCGGCCAGCCACAGCCCGTAGCCGGCCGAGGAGAGCAGGAAGGGCACCGGCAGGTAGGTGCGCGGGCCCTGCTCCTTGTACTCCTCGTAGACCCGCACGTCGTAGCGCTCGCCCGCCTCGAGGGCGGTAAAGCGTTCGCCCAGCCCGTAGAGGCTCTCTCCCGCCCTGGGCGTGAGGGCGCAGCGCAGCCGGGTCACCCGCCCGTCCTCCAGCGCCAGCCAGCCCAGCCGCGCCGAGCCGCGGTAAGCCCCGGCCGGCCCGCGCACCTCCAGGGCCAGCGTGGCGAGGTCCAGCCGCACCTCCACCCCCTCCGCTGCCACCCGCAGGGCGCCGCCGGCCTCCTCGGCCGTGCAGGGCAGGCCCTCCAGGGGGGGCGGCTCGAGGTCCCCCACGCGGAAATCCGCCCGGCACACCCCGGCCAGGGGGAAGCTCAGGGCCAGCGTGGCGCGGGCCCCCGCCTCGCCCGCGAGCTCGAGCCGGACCTCGCCGGGCCCGGCGCGCACGCCGAGGCAGCGGTCGGCCTCGAGCCAGCGCCCGACCTCGAAGCAGAAGGGCGCGCTGTGCCCGGCGGCGGTGGCCAGGGTGTAGGTGTGCCTCCCCGAGACGGCGGCGCCGAGGTCGGCGGTCCAGTAGCCCTCGCCCAGGGGCTGGGCCTCGAGGCGCTCCCCAGCGAAGAGCACCCACGCCTCAGCCACGTCGGGGTCGGTGCGGAAGCTCACCTGCACCCGCTCGCCGGGCTCGGGGTCGCGGGGGGTGCGCTCGACAGGGAGCGGGCGATAGGGGTCGTCGTGGCCGTTGGGCAGGTGCAGGATCATGCTCCTCCTTGGGGGCCGGGGAACCTAGCGGCGGACGAGGGCCTCGACCCGGCGCTGGGCGTCGGCGAGGGCCTGCTCGGGGGTCTTGCTGCCCAGCCGAGCGGCCTCGAGCTCCTGGTTGATGATGTCCTGCAGCTGCGACTGGTTCTCCACCACCGGCGGGGTGACGGCGTACTGCAGCGAGTCGAAGACGGCCTCGCGGTTGGCAGGCAGCGGCTTCTTGAGGTAGGCGTCGAAGAGCGCGCGCTGACCGAGGGAGAGCGCAGGCAGCTCCCAGGCGCGGTCGATGCGGGTCTTGACGGTGGCGGGGTCGGCGGCGAGGAAGCGCACCCACTTCCAGGCGGCCTCCGGGTTCTTGCTGGCGCGGGCGACCACGGCGGCGTTGGAGAAGAAGTGCGTGGCCTTGCGGGCGCCGCCCGGCTCGACCGCGATGTCCCACTTGAACTTGGCCTGGCTGAACTTGTCGAACATCCAGATACCGCTGTAGAGCATGCCGAGCTGGCCGTTGAGGAAGAGGTCCTCGTTGGAGACCCCGCTCATCTCGGCGTCGGAGGGCATGACCTTCAGCCGCACCTTGTCCACCAGGTAGCGCAGGGCCTCGCGGTTGGCCGGGGTGTCGATCTGCACGCTGGGGCCCACCTGCAGGCCGCCGCCGGCCTGGCGGGCGACCTTGTAGAACTCCCAGAACTGCACCGGCTGGTACACGCCCCACACCCGCTGCGCGGGGTTGGAGATCTTCTGGGCGGCGCTCATCACGTCCTTCCAGGTCCAGCTCGCGGCCGGGTAGGCCACGCCGGCCTTGTCGAAGAGGTCCTTGTTGTAAAACAGCACCACCGTCGAGAAGGTGATGGGCAGGCCGTACTGGGCGTTGCCGTGGCGGAAGGCGTTGAGGGCGGCGGGGTAGAAGGCGTTGTTCAGGGTACGGTCCTGGCGCAGGTAGGGGTCGAGGGCCAGCAGGGTGCCCCTGGAGGCGAAGGTCACGAAGTTCTCGTAGTTGAGCTCGAACACGTCGGGCGCCTGCCCGGCGGCGAGGTTGGTCTGCAGCTTGGTGAAGTACGAGTCGAAGGGCGCGGTGGTGTACTTCACCTCGAGGTCGGGGTTCTCCTTCTCGAAGGCCGCGATCAGGGCCTCGAGGTCCTTGACGTGGTTCTGGTCGGTGGTGAAGGAGAAGTAATTGATGGTGGTCTTGGCCAGTCCGCTGGCCAGCAGCACGAACACGAGCACGACCCAAAGCTTTCGCATGTCCCAAACCTCCTCGCCCCTACACCCGGGGCCTGGCGAACACTTCCCGCTGTACCGTCAACCCGGCCGCCCCACGCGCCCAGGTGTCGTCGCCCCAGGGGTTGACGTGCACCTGCAGCCGCTCGGCGAGCCCGTTAAAGGCGTTGCTCCGCAGGGCCCCCTCCATGGGCCCCAGGAAATTCCCTCCCAGCCTCACCCCCTCTCCGGCGATGACGATCAGCTCCGGGTTGAACAGGTTGACCAAGTTGGCCAGCGCCACCCCCAACCGCTCGCCGGCCTCCCCCAGCAGGGCCCGGACGCCCTCGTGGCCCTCCCGGGCCGCCCGGACGAGGTCTTCGGCGCCGAGCGCGCGGCGGCGGAACTCCGCGTAGCGCTCGCGGGCCTGCTCAAGCAGCGCGGGCTCGGCCGCGTAGGCCTCCAGGCACCCCCGCTTGCCGCACTCGCAGGCGCGGCCGCCCGGCTCGCTGACCGTGTGGCCCAGCTCCCCGGCCCCGCCGTCGGCGCCGCGGTAGATCTCCCCGCCCAGCACCAGCCCCGCGCCGATGCCTCGGCCCACGGTGACGACCGCGAAGTTGCGTGCGCCCTTGCCCCGGCCGAAGAGCATCTCCGCCGCGGCCAGGGCGTTGACGTCGTTGTCGACGTGCACCGGCCGGGCCAGCCGGGCCTCGATGAGGCGGCGCACCGGCACCTGTTGCCAGTGCAGGAAGGGCGAGTAGACGCACACCCCCTCTTCGGGGTCGATCACCCCCGCTATCCCCACCCCCAGCCCCACCAGCCGCTCCGGGGAACGCCCGGAGGCCTCGAGGAGGCCGTTCACCTCGGCGACGAGCCGTTCGATGAGCGCTTCTGGCTCGGTGGAGCCGAGCGCGACGTGGCGGCGGGCCAGGACGTCGGTGCGCAGGTTGGTGAGGACGATCTCCAGCGCCCCCTCCATCACCTTGACCCCGACCGCGTGCCAGGCGTCGTAGGCGAGCTCGAGCAGCACCGGCGGGCGCCCCCCGCGCGGGGGACCGCTACGGCCTTCGATCACCCACCCCTGCTCGATCAGCTCGGCCACCACTCCGGTGACGGCAGCCGAACTCAAGCGGGTCCGCTCGGCCAGCTCGTTGCGGCCTAGGGGTCCGTGCTGGCGGAGCAGGTTGAGCACGAGCGCGCGGTTGATGGAGCGTACGGTGGACTGGTCGCCCTTGAGGATCAAGTCGGGGCCTCCTGGCATTTACTTAACTCAGTGAGTGAAGTTAATGTGCCTCGATCTTAGGGCAATGGCTAGCGCCTGTCAAGGGCTTGTAATCGGTCAATACATACCTTCGCGTGCTACCTCATAGCTCCACCCCGGCCATTTTGAGAAGGGTCCGGCTCCGAATCATGTTGTGCACGCTGCTTTCCCGGTAGGGAAACACCTCGAGGACGATGAGGTTCAGCCCAGTAGGAGCGGGCTTCTATTCGGTAGAGCCCCAAAGAGCGCACCATCACGCTGAACCGGGTCTTGATCCATTTGGTGCTTTTGTTTCTTGGGGAAGCGGATGCCTTGGGCTTGCGTCACGCGAAGCGTACCTTGCGGGCCTTGAGCGCATCGTCAACCCAGACGTAGGTAGCCACCAGGGTCAGCCCCGGAGGGGCTACCTTGTGGGTCTCTGCGTCAAGATGGTAAAGGGGGTGCTCGCGATCAGGTTGCATAGCACCCCCCTTTTGTCATACTGAGGGGGTTCAAATCAAGTAGCACACGAATGTAGTGCTTCCGCTCAAGCGGTACCACCTGCAAGGTAAGAGGAGGTGGTGTATGAGCAAAATGGCTACAGGGAGCTGGAGCGCGGAGGAGAAGGTTGCCATCGTGCTGAGCATCCTGCGCGGGGAGCTCTCCATAAGTGAGGCCTCAAGAAAGCACGGGGTCAGCTACAAGACCCTGCTTGCCTGGCGCGACCGGTTCCTCAAGGGCGGGGAGGCCGCCCTGAAAGGCAATGGGCCGGACGTTCACGTCAAGGCCCTGGAGGAGGAGAACAAGCATAAAGAAGCCCTGGCCGAGATGGCCCTACGGAAAAACTCCGCCGCCTGGGCTAGCGAGCTTTGAGGAGCTGGAGGCGGTGCGCCGGGAACTCGGCCCTGGGGTCAACGCCTTCCTGCGCCTTTTGGGGATGAGCAAGGGCGCCTACTACCGGCGAAAGCGGAAGGGGCACGAAGACCAGGAGGGGGTGCCTGGGGCGAAGGGCTCCTGTCAGCGCCCTTGCCCTAAGCGGGAGGCTATTCGGGATCAGGCGCGCCAGGTGGCCCTGACCTTTCCCACCTACGGCTACCGCAAGGTCTGGGCGGAGCTTTTGCGCCGGGGGGTGGTGGCCACGGAGAGCACCGTCTACCGGGTGCTCCAGGGGGAGGGGCTCTTGCTCCCGAGGAAGGGGGGAAGGCGGAAAGACCCGGGCCAAGGAGGAGAACCCGAGCCCCCAAGCCCGAGCGGGTGGGCCTGGTGCTCAGCGCCGACGGTACCCTGTGGCGGCTGGTGGAGGGCAAGGGGAGCTCAGGCCTTGGGGGCTATCGCATTCTCAACGTGATCGAGGAGGAGAGCCGCAACCTCTTGGCCAGCGTGGCGGGAAGGGGAAACCGCGAGGCTGGCCAAGGAGGCGGTGGAGCGGGCCCGGGAGGAGGTCAGGAGGCTCGGGCTGCCCACCACGGGGCTCTTGCTTCGCACGGATCGGGGTTCGGCGTTCCAGTCGGAGCTTTGCGGTATCCTTTTCTTGAAGCACTACAGTATCTCGAACTAGAATGGGCACGACTTATGGCACCCTTTGGTTTGACTGTCCTGAACCAGATCCCTGCTGAGCTCGTTCAGGATTTCCTCTTAGGCCGTCTCAACCTGAGCGGTGGAGTGTTACGCTGGGCCGCGGGCACTGGAAGGGGAGGGCAGATCGCGGCCATCCTGGAACCGGCTAATGCACTGAGGTTGACCCGTGATCTTGTGACCATGGACTGGCTGAGCTTGGCCGAGCAGTTCCTGGAAAACCGTCAGATGGCGGAGATCCTCACCCGCCTGGGATCGCTGGAGGCCATGAGCAAGCAGATCCTGAGCCTGGCGAGCCAGACCATGTTCCTCTCAGGACTAAACTTGGCAGTCAGCGCGGCGGGATTCGCCTTCCTCGGGTCCAAGCTCAACGCCATGGAGCGCTACCTGCAGAAGCTAGGCGCGGAGGTGCAGGAGCTGCGGGAGCTGTTCGAGCTGCGCGGGCGGGCCGAGCTGAAGGCGGCCCTCAGTGACCTGATGCGGGTTGTCGAGTTCCCCTCCGAGGAGCGCTTGACCATGCTCAACCAAGCCCGCTTCACTCTGGCCAGCAGCGCTCACCAGTATGAGGAGCGGCTCAAGGAGGCTGAAACCGCTGAGCTTGCCCTGTCCTTCCTCGAGTACTACCTCATCGCTGCCCTGGCCCACGCCCGTTGCTACGCCATCCTGGGCAACATCGAGCTAGCGCACCGCGACCTCGGCGAAACCCTCCGGACCTGGAGCGAGCAGGCCCGCCGCATCGCCCGTGACTTGCTGATCGGGGAGCACCCCGAGCGCTTCCTCTACTCCGACTACGCGCCGAAGGTGCCTCTGGCGGCGCTGGTCGAATGGCTGGACTACGCCAACGGCACGAGTAAGGGTTTGGCTTGGGTTGAGGAGTTGCGAGGGGCGCTGCCCACATGGCATCAGCGCCGCGGCATCCACGTCTCTCTGCCGAAGGTGGTGCTGCGCGAGCGGGCGTCCGCTGAGCACGAACTGCAGTTCACGGTCCCGGCGATGGAACTCCTGGTGAGCCGCAGCCGTGTGCTCGAGGGGTACCTCGCCCAGTACCAGTTCCTAGGCGAGCACAGGGTCGCTTTGATCGACTACGAGGAGGCTATAGCCCGGTTGAGAGAGTCCAACGGGGGCGAGGGGCAGGAATACTTGATCGTCGTGCCGCCGAAGGCGGTCGAGGCGCAGGAAGCTCCGGCCGGGGAAAGGGTTTAGTGAGTACAACCCGCTATCCCGTTGCGCCCCAATATCATGGGCAGCACCGAGCCGACCACCCTGCAAGGGGCCAACGTGGAGGCTGAACTGCTCTCTGAGAGCCCGTCCGGGCCTGTGGCGGGACGAACTCGAGCTCCTAATACCAATAGGACTTACGCAGTTGAGACAAACTCATAGACAGGATGAGCCAGGTAGGTTCGGATGGCGTCGCGAACTATCGCCGTCTTGGCCTCATACCATCTCACCCCCGTCTTCAACCGATAGGCCTCCAGCTTCGAAAGCAACAGGTAGTTGAGAATAGCCACCGCCTTGCGAACCTGGGCCTTCTCTACCCCACAGCACGGCTTGAGCCCCCGATGGTAAACCTCTATCCCCCATCCCTGCCGCTCTAACTCCGCCCGCTGCTCTTCGCTCATCCCGAGATGGTTGGTCGCCCGATGCACCACCCTCCCCTCCTCAGGGATTTCCACCCCACAGATGGGTACATTTCCCTTCCCCTCCGGGTTGACCAGGCGGTTGCCCTTCAACCGCGTCAGAAACAACCAGCCAAACTCCCGGATCCGCTTGAGGTTCTCCAAGCCGGCATACCAGCTATCCATCAGGACATATTCCGGCTCAAACCCCCGATCGAGACTTACCCTAAAAATTGTGTAGCATACCTTCTGCCTCCTCGTCCAGCTCATAGCGCAAGGCAAAGAGCTGCTTGAGCTCGTAGCTTTTGGCTTGGCTTTGTACTGCGCCCCTAAATTTGCACCACCTCACCGGTCAGTTTAGTCAGGGCTCCCACCCCCTTTCAACAGGCTGTCCACAAAAGCTTCAGGCGTCAGGTACCCCAAGGCCGAGTGCGGACGCTTGCGGTTGTACACCTCAAAGACGAACGCCTCCACCGACGCCCGCGCC